>JAITAW010000084.1 GCA_031283905.1 Treponema sp.
TGCCGGAAATTATCAAATAACAGGGGAATATCTTTTTCTCTTATGCCGACGCCCGTGTCTTCCACCTCGATAATAAGGTACTCCATGCCGTAACACGCGCCTTTTTTCATGCGGAAGAACGCGTATCCTTGATGGGTGTACTTAATGGCGTTGCTCAGAAGATTCGCCGCGACTTGCCGGATATGTATTTCATCTCCATAGAGCGTTTCAGGAATGGCGTTGTCAAACTCCTGTTTCAATTCAAGCCCCTTGCTCTTCGCAAGGAAGCTGTTTGAGGAATAAACGGCGTCAAACAAGAGGCGCGGATTAAAATGTACCGGAACAATGTCGAGCTTGCCCGCCTCAATTTTTGAAAAGTCAAGCGCATCGTTGATGATGGCGAGCAGGAGTTTTGACATTTTTTTAATATCTTCAAAATACGCCCGCTGTACGGCGTCAAGATTATCCGTGCGTATAAGCTCGTTCATACTGATGATGGCGTTCATGGGCGTACGTATTTCGTGGCTCATATTCGCGAGGAACGCGCTCTTCACGCGGCTCGCGGATTCCGCTTCCATTTTCGCAAGAACGACAGGCGTAACATCGGTAATGTCAAGAAAGCGCCCTTTCGCGGTCCCCAGCAATTTATTGGAGACTATTTTGAAATAGTACACGCCTCCATCCCGCTTAACCTCCCGCGTCTCCTCAAACGCGCCCCTTGTTTTTATGACTTCCCCAAGCATGAGTTTGACGGCCGCGTCTTCAAACAGGTCTAAAAACGGTTTGCCTATGTACGCCTTCGTATCCGTCCCGCCGGCGAATTCTGCCATTGATTTGCTGATGTAGGTAACGCGGTTGAATTCGTCAAGAATGACGGTCTTATTCGACGTTGTTTCCATTAAGGTCCGAAAGGTATCCTCCGCTTTGATGGACTCGCCGTTTTTATCGGACGCGAAACGGGTGATCATATAAATCATCGCGGAACTAAAAAGCGACAGCACGCTGTGTACCATAATTTCACTGGACACGGCGAACGTTCCCAGATGGGAAAGCGGCATACGGAAATACACGAGTACGATGTTTATAACGGCGGTTATAATGACGAATTGCAACAACCTCCGGTGGTTGTTATATACGGCGCCCGTGCAGAGAATGGCAAGATATACGCTGAAAAAATAGGTGAAGCTGCGCATAAAAAAGGACGCTATAATATAGATGATATATATGAACAACGGTATAAACAGGGCGGAATTCAACACTTTGTTCAAGTGTTGTACGGCAAGCATAAGCAAAAGCGCCGCCGTGCACGCTATGCCGACAATACCCCCTTCAATGATTTCACCCAAAATGAGCGCGTTTACAACTCTGAAAACCGCGAACAACCCCATTGCCACAAGGGTTATTCTATTTGCGATTTTATAATAACGGATGTCATACTCTGTATTCATATTTTCCCGCCTTTACAAGAACCGCTTCGCGCCGGCTTTGCGCTTCGGTAGCGCCGCAAAGGCAATGATTTTCGTCTATATGTTATGCGCGATGTTCGGCGCCTTTTTTACATAACCGGCCGTCATATTCATCACATTTTATGAAACGCTTCTTTGTTACGGAAAGAATACTATATAGCAGACGGAATGTCAACGGAGCGGTGACGCGCATCGGCGGCATAAGCCGGTACGCACTACCGGCTTATGCCGTTTTTGCCTAAAGCCCGTATCACGTCCACCAGAACGCCGATGTCCCGCGCGTTTGACACCTCAAAATCATCCCATGCGGGGTCGAGGCAGTTTCCCGGTCTGAACGCCCCCACGTACCACGGAGCGTTGTCAGCCAGTTCCGCAAGCGCGGCAATGTCTTTTTCCGTGATAACGGGCAAGGCAAGCGTACGGTACTCATGATCTATGCCGGAATTGCGGATAAGATTCGCGCTTTTGCGCAGGGAGTCCGCAGCCTGTACGGTCCGCTTGGACGTTTTCGCGCTAGGCGTTATTTCGCCGTACCGCATAGGCGCGAGCTTCAAATCCAGAGCGATATAATCCGGCGAGGTCTCTTTTGTTTGAAACAGTTTTTCGAGCATACCGGGATTCATGCCGTTGGTGTCCAGCTTGACCGCAAGCCCCATTGCTTTAATCCGCCGTATCAGGGAGGACAGACCTCGGTAAAGAGACGGCTCCCCGCCGCTCAACACAACGCCGCCCAGCACGTTCCGGCGCTTCTCAATGTGCGCAAGCGCCTGCTCCAGGCTGACAATATCCTCCTGATCCGCGTTCTCCGGTTCCGGCAGAACCAACTCGCGGTTGTGGCACCAGGGGCAGCGCATATTGCACCCCGTGAAAAAAAGAGCGGAAGCGATCTTTCCCGGATAATCAACTAGACTCGTTTTACGCAGCGATATTTTTACGTTGGACGCGCCGCCGGTAACGCATCGTCCGGCCCGAACCGTTTGTTCCATATGTTTCATCCCAAAGCTCCGGCAAGCCGGATACCGCCAGTATAGCCTGTTTGCCGTGCGTACCGCAAGAGAACATATTGCGCGTGGCATGCTCCTGTTGCGAAAAGCCTCCGCGCAACAAGCGCGACCCTGCGGTTTGCGAACCGCAGGGTCGGAGAAACAAACGGAATTATTCAGTTGGAGTACGAAGCGAGAGCGATAGAACATATAACTTCATAAGTCCTATCCATATCGTTTTGACTCGGGAATGTCCGTCTCAGGGCGCTCGTTTCGCCCTCCGGTCCATTCCGTATAATCTTCGGAAACAAGGCTTCCGCCGCTTCTTTCCCGGCCTTGTTCGCCCACAATACGGCAAGCTTCTCCCGCCCTCTCCAAAAAGCAGAGGACGGGGCGGGCGGGGCGTAAGCCGCGCCTCAGAAATCATGTCCAGAATCATTACCGCGATAATTGAGTACGCCAGGATAAGCGATGCGGTTTTGTCCATGCCCTGCCCCGCAGCCTCTCTATGGCGCGCCCGCCTTTAAGCGGCATCGTGAAACCGACCCGTCCTCGCAGGGAATACCCGCCATACTCCTCTGTCGGGCGCGCTTTTAAGCTCCCACGGCTTGCCGGTCCGTCTTCGCCTTCTCCTCCCCGGAGCTTTCGGCTTTTCAGGGAGTATGGC
Organism: Treponema sp.; assembly: GCA_031283905.1. Classification (GTDB taxonomy): domain Bacteria; phylum Spirochaetota; class Spirochaetia; order Treponematales; family Breznakiellaceae; genus JAIRKH01. Next base: position 3,096 of record JAITAW010000084.1, read on the forward strand.
ATGAATGTATGAAAATTGTGGCTCACAATTTAGCTCAAACGGCGGGGGATCTTGTAGCGTTGCATTATTTATGAGGTTCGTTCTGTAAGGAAATTATTTAATTGTGGAGGTTTGCGTAACAAACCCGTTTACTACCATTTTTTGTTGGTGTTACCAATTTTAACCGCTGCGGAGCGATAAAAGGAATCTTACATCCCACGCCGGGCCATTGTAACCGGTGAAACAGCGTACGCCCGGTCTTCGCATTTTTCCCTATTGCCCTTTTTGTAAAATTTCTGTATCTTTAATAAATGGAGTTTTTTCAAATTCAAAACGCAAACTGCGTTAATGCGGAATCTAAAGTTTCCGGTGAAAAAGGCTGCCGTAGGCTTGGGAAGGCGAGGTTTTGACCGCTTCCCACTTAAATCTAAGCCGGCTTTTTCAAAATACGTCGCCTCATAGGTCTCGTTTTGAAAAAGCCTCAATGGTAATAGTATGGAAAAAACAAAGACTGTACCCAAGAACGAGAAAAAGCTCAAAGAGCCGTGTGATTATAGAATTATCCTTCTGAACGACAATTACACCACTACAGACTTTGTGGTGGATGTTCTCAAGGCGGTTTTTCATAAGAGCGAAATTGAAGCGAACCGTATCATGCTGAACGTTCACCGCAAAGGAAAAGGTATCGTGGGGCAGTATCCGTTTGATATTGCGCAAACCAAAGTAGATCAGGTTCACCGTCTTGCGCGGCAAGCCGCATTTCCGCTCAAATGCATTATTGAAGAGGTATAGTAATGAAGATTTCAGGACCTGCTCAAGCGATAATAAACGCGGCTTATAACGAGGCTCGAATACGGAACCATGAGTATCTCACGCCGGAACATATTCTCTACGCGGCCCTTGCTTTTGAGGCGGTACAAACCGTCTTCACCGCGTGCGGTGCAAACACAACCCAACTTAGGACAGGCATGGAGAACTATCTTGATCAAAAGATACCCATCTTGACAGGAAAAGAACCAACGCAAACGGTCGGTTTCCAGAGCGTCATAGAGCGGGCGGTTATACAGAGTCAAAGCTCCCAGAAGCAGGTTGTTGACGTTGCCGATATACTCGTTTCCCTTTACGATGAGGCCCGGAACTACTGCGCCTATTATCTGCGCAAGTCCGGTATAAGACGCCTCGATCTTTTGACCATACTCTCCCACGGCGTTGACGGCAAATCTGTTTTCTCTTCGCCGGCTTCCGAAGATGAAGCGGGCGAAGACGGCAAGGGCAAGGCGAAAAAGACGGCGCTGGAAAAATACGCTGTGGATCTTACCGCGCTGGCGCGGGAAAACAAGCTGGAGCCTGTTATAGGACGGGATGCCGAACTCGACCGCACCATTCAGGTGTTGTGCCGCCGCCTAAAAAACAATCCCATACATGTAGGCGATTCCGGTGTGGGTAAAACGGCGATCACCGAAGGGCTTGCTCAGCGTATCGTCAAGGGCGAAGCGCCGCCCTTGCTTACAGATTTCTCTATTTTATCGCTTGACATGGGCGCACTTGTCGCCGGCTCCAAGTACCGCGGCGATTTTGAAGAGCGAGTCAAGCGCGTTGTCGAAGAAATACTGAAAAAAGAGAAGGCAATCTTATTTATTGATGAAATTCACACCATTGTGGGAGCGGGATCCGCATCGGGAAGCGCCCTTGACGCCTCGAATCTTCTAAAACCGGCGCTTGCTTCGGGCAAACTCCGCTGCATAGGTTCCACCACTCACGAGGAATACAATAGATTCTTTGAAAAAGACCGCGCTTTATCCCGTCGCTTTCAAAAAATCGATATAAACGAGCCGAACGAGGAAGACGCAATCGCCATTCTACAGGGACTCAAATCAAAATATGAAGAATTCCATGGGGCGGCCTATACAGACGAAGCCATCTCCGCAGCGGTCCGCCTATCCGCCCAGTACATCACCGAACGCCGTCTGCCTGACAAAGCCATTGATGTAATTGACGAAGCCGGAGCGTTTGCGCGGATTAGGGAGTGGAAGCTCGGAGCGCGGAAAGACGAGACAAGGGGCGAGGACGCCGGTGGAAACGCCGAAGCGATTGCGTCCGAGACTCTTCCATCGCCGGATCGCCTTGTTCCAATCACCGTAGACCTCTCCCTCATTGAAACTGTTGTTTCCAAAATCGCCCGCATACCGGAGCGTTCGGTCGGGGAGAGCGAGAAAGACAGGCTGAGGCTTCTGGACGGCAGGCTGCGCGAACGCATTTTCGGACAGGATGAAGCCGTTGCCGCAGTGTCCAAAGCCGTCCGGCGATCGCGGGCAGGTTTCCGCGCTCCCGGAAAGCCCGTGGCGAACTTCCTTTTTGTGGGACCCACGGGCGTGGGCAAAACCGAGCTTGCGCGGAGTCTCGCCGATGTTCTCGGCGTTCCCATGCACCGGTTCGACATGAGCGAGTACCAGGAAAAGTACACCGTCTCCCGGCTTATCGGATCTCCTCCGGGGTATGTGGGCTATGAGGAAGGAGGCTTGCTCACGGACGCGGTACGTAAACAGCCTCACGCGGTCGTGCTGCTGGACGAAATTGAGAAGGCTCATCCGGATGTTTTCAATATCCTGTTGCAAATCATGGATTACGCGACGCTGACGGACAACAACGGCAGAAAGGCGGATTTCCGCAATGCGGTGATCATTATGACCAGCAACGCGGGCGCGCGTGATATAGGTAAAAACCTCATCGGGTTTGGGGATCGCGCTGTGGATGACACCGTGATGAAGGACGCGGTTGAGAAGACCTTCACCCCTGAATTCCGCAACCGGCTTGACGCGGTGGTTCGTTTCAGGCATCTCTCGAAACAAATCATGATCTCCATTGTTCAAAAAGAGCTTGATGTTTTCACATCCCAACTGGCGGAAAAAAATGTCGCGCTTACGGTTACCAAAGCGTGCATCCATAAACTCGCTGAAGACGGCTACAGCAGGGAATTCGGGGCGCGTAACGTGGGACGGGTCATTGAGGAGAAGATAAAATCGTTTTTTGTGGACGAAGTTCTTTTCGGCGCTTTGAGCGAGGGCGGCGGCGCAAAGGCGGACTACAAGCGCCGCAAGTACCGGATTACGATTGACACGGTTGCGGCGCGTGATGAGAAGTCTGCCGGTTGTGAAGACAGGGAGCCGTCCCCTGTGGGTTGATTGACCGGTGAGGATCAAAAAGCGCCGAGCGGGACCCGATCCCGATTTTCCCTACCTGTCGGAGTATGAGCGTTTCTGTTTTCCTTTGCCGGAAAACAGCGAGGGCGATATTATCGCTATAGGAGGCAATCTTTCGCCCGGCATGTTACTTTCGGCATATGAGCAGGGTATTTTTCCGTGGTACAATGAAGGGGAGCCTATACTATGGCAATCTCCGGATCCGCGTTTCGTCATTTTCCCCGAAACGCTTCACGTTTCAGAATCCATGAAAAAAATCTTCAAGAAAAAACAATTTGATGTGTATTTTGACAGGGATTTTGCGGGCATCATCAAGAACTGCGCCTCCATGTGCCGTCCCGGGCAGGACGGCACATGGATCACCGCCGACATGATGGACGCATATATAAAGTTGCATGAATTGGGCTTCGCCCATTCCGCGGAAAGCTACGCGCATGGCGAATTGGCGGGCGGCTGTTACGGGGTCCGGCTTGGCAACGTGTTCTTCGGGGAATCCATGTTCGCCAAAGTTTCCAACGCCTCAAAAGCGGCGTTCGTCACCCTTGCGCGTTTTCTTTTTGAGAGCGGCGTTGCTTTCATCGACAGTCAAGTGCATACCAACCACGTGGAAAGCCTCGGCGGACGGGAAATCAGCCGCAATGACTACCTTAGCCTTCTCCGTACAACGCTCGCCAAAAAGGTATAAGGTATAATGAACCTCCCGCCGCAGAGCAAGGGCTAAACGTGAGCCATAACTTTCTCAAAAACATGATATAACGCCTTGAAAGTCTAAGCGTTTGGAGGGGAATACGCCGTAGGGGGGGCGTGTACCGTAGCGGAAAAGTTTGCCGGGGCAGATTTTAACGAAAAACGGCTTGAGTGGCGGTTCGGACGGACTGTGGAAACCATATCGAAAGAGCCGTGGAAGTCAACATACGGCAGCGGCAAGACAGCGGGGGGGGGGGGGGGCCAATCCAAAGCCGGGTTTCGGTAACCGCCGGGGGGTTAGTCGCCCCCACACAACCCGACCCGGCCGGATAAAGG
>JAITAW010000087.1 GCA_031283905.1 Treponema sp.
GGGACTGCGCCGTCCGGTACAGCATCACGGTCATGCCCTCTTTTACCGCCATAATCGCGGTAATGACCGCAAAACCAACGGCGAGGGCAAGAAACAGAAAGAAATACCTGCGTTTGTACCGGGAAAGGTATCGGACGGCAAGCGAAATTAATTTTATCACTTTCATCTATGCCCCCAAATTTCTAAGCGCGGCTGCCGGCTCCATACGTACCGCTTCTTCAACCGGATACATTGAAGACACAAACCCCAACATGACAGCAAGAATCACGGCAGCAACCGCACTCTGTGGAAAAAATTCTATGTTCAAAACCGCGCCCCCGAAGAGGGATGCGATGAGGGTATTCGGTATCACTATATACATAGCATTGATAAGCTGGAAGAAAAGCGTCCCGGCAAGTACGCCGGCAAGCCCCGATACGCAGGACAGCGCAAGGTTTTCTCCCAAGAAGATCCCCCGGATGAACCGGTCCGCGGCTCCTATTGATCTGAGCGTTCCTATTTCACGCTTGCGCTTGAAAACCGAAATCAACAAGATGTTGATGACGGCGATAACGCCCACAATGCTGACCAGACTTATACCGCTGTTAAAAAGGGTTTGCAAAATGACCAACATGACGGCCGATTCGCCCGCCGCAATCTGCCAGTTTACCGCCACAACTCCATAAGGGGAGAGTTTTTTGTTCAAATCGTTTATAAAGGAAGCTGTGGATGAAAAAAAACCTTTCTTTAAGCGTAAAATAATGAAATTCCACTCTCCGCCCACAGTCTGAGTCTGCACGGGCATCGTTCCTCTGGACTCGCTTAAAAATAAAGAAACCGTATCCGGAGACATTTCTTCGTCCGCTTCCAGAAAACTAGAAAAATTTTCCTCAAAAAGGTCGTCAATGCCGGACGTTATAAGCGGCGCGGCTTCTTCTCCGGCTTCAACGTCTGAAGACGCAACCTGAATTGATGTGAGCACACGCGCGGTCTGCACATCCGTGATAACGATTTCATTCATAAATTGTCCAGCGTTTTTGTATTGATAGACGCCGATCACCGGCACTTCCCGTATCTTAAAACCTACAACTCCGGCCGACGTAAGCCGGAGTTTCTCTCCCACGCCCGGATATGTTCCGGTCTTCTTCTCTATAGACAAGGCTTTCTCTCTGGATATCATTGCCCCGAACTCGCCGCTCTGTAGAAAACGTCCTTCAGCAAGCTCTATGGACGGGAAAAGGGAGAAATATGTTTCAGGTTCAACGCCGCACAGCAGGGCGGGACTGCGGTAGGCTCCAAAATCAAGCAGAGCCTGCCCGGACACTTGGCTGGTCATACCCGCGACATCGGGATCCGCGGCAATAATACCGGCAAGCGCGTCATAGGCGGGCAGTACGGGTATAGAAAAATATTCGTCTACAACCGCCATATTCGCGCCGAAAAGGTTCATAGTAACATCGCTTGACTTTTCTATCACCACATCGCCCGTAATGCCGTTTATGAACGTATCCCTCATGCTTTGAACCGTCCTTCCGATAAGGCTGTTGCCGGCAAAGAAAAGAAAGGAGATGCTGCCTATCAGAAGAATGATGATGCTGTTGCTTTTCCTGTTACGGAGAATATTCCGCAGGATCAATTGCCATATCAACGCCGCTCCTCCGATGCTATAACGCCGTCGCGGAGATGAACAATTGTCTGCGCTATCTTCCAGATGTCCGGATCGTGCGTGGAAATAATGAGCGTCGTTCCCTCGTCTTTCTGCACTTTCTGCAACAGTTCAAGCACGCGTTGTCCATTTTCCGAGTCAAGATTTGCAGTCGGCTCATCCGCGATGATGATCTGGGGGTGGTTGACTAATGCGCGGGCTATAGCGACCCGCTGCTGCTGCCCACCTGAAAGTTCGGCGGGCGTATGGCGCATGCGGTCGGCCAGTCCGACTTCCTCCAGAAGCGATTCAACCCGCTCGCGCCGCTCTGTTTTCGAACCGGAGTTTTTCCGGATGATCATCGGAAGCTCGACATTTTCAAAAACATCAAGCACCGGCAACAGGTTGAACGACTGGAAGATGAAGCCAATCGTTTCCTGTCTTATCCTGACTATCTCTCCCCTGCTCAAAGCGCCGGTTTCCTTGTCGTTTATCAGCAATGCGCCGCTCGTAGGCTTGTCTATAAGCCCGATGATGTTCATAAGCGTGGTTTTTCCCGAGCCGGACGCGCCGGCGACAGCGATAAACGCGCCTTTTTCTATATTAAGGCTGACTCCTTTAAGCGCGTCTACCGTCACCGCTCCCATGGGATATGTTTTACAAATGTCTTTCAATGCAATCAACATGGTTTTATTTTAAAAAAAGAGCTTCTCTTGTCAAGTGTCCCAAAGAAGTAAAGGATTATAACTCACTCCTTTTTGTAATAATTCTCGAAATAAGCCCGTATTCAACCGCTTCTTCCGCGTTCATCCAGAAATCACGATCCGTGTCTTTTTCCACTTTTTCTACGGCGACGCCCGTTTCACCGGCTATGAGCCTGTTGATCTTCGCCCGCAGTTTCTCCAGTTCCCGCGCATGTATCTCAATGTCGGTCGCAACGCCTTGGATGCCTGAAAGCGGCTGATGAATAAGATAATGGCTGTTCGGCAAGCCGATACGGTGTTCTTTCGGGCTTGCAAGTTGAATAATCGCCGCGGCGCTGGCGACAAGCCCCATACCGATAGTCCACACATCGGGTTTCACAAACCGGATCATATCGAAAATCGCGTACCCCGCGTCCGCGTCTCCGCCGGGCGAATCAATAAATATACGGATAGGCTCATCGCCCATATCTTCCAAAAGCAAAAGCTGCCTAACCGTTTTTTCAGCAAGGTCTTTGTTTATCTCTCCGGACAGGAGTATTGTCCTTGTTTTAAGCATTTTTGACACAAGCGGATCGAAACTTTGGAATTTCGCGTTTTTTTCTTCCTGCTCATCGTCTTCGTCATCAAGCCAAATGTTCATCGTGCCTCCCGCCCTATATAATAAAGAAATTCGGGGGATAAGGCAAGTAGGTTAATATGTATAGCAACGATGTCCGGCCGGTGAGCGTTCCTGCACATTATTCTTTTGAAAATAGCGCCGTCAAAGGAATACGTTCCCTGCCTTCTTCATTGTCAGGCCATCTTCCTACCCGGGTATTGTCCTTGATACCGCCGCATGGATAGATACGCCTGCCATAAGCCGTGTCCGCTCGTCTTCATATGCCCTACCCATCAAGGGATTAACCATATAGTCCTGTTTTCCAGCGGGGGGGGGGGGGGCCCGCGGCGGCCCGCGCCCGGCCGCCCCCCCACCCGCGCACCCACCCGCAACCGCACCACC
>JAITAW010000152.1 GCA_031283905.1 Treponema sp.
CAATCCCATGCTTTCACAGCGCTTGATTGACGAGGCGATCCTTCCCCGGAATACGGAGCCTTTGCTCCGTATTCCGGGGATTATGATGATCACGAGGTAACGCGCCTCGGTCTGCGTTACCTCGTGATTGTTATAGTAGAATTGAACAGTACGGATGCGATGACAAGCGTGCGGCAGCGTATGTATGGCATTGTAAACCTGTTACCGCTATCGGTATAGCATAGCCGGGCGTAATAGACCCTGACCGGTATCTGGTGTTTCAAAAAAAGGCCCGGCCCGGTCAAGTTTTTTCCGTTCACCCGCAGTTTCGCCTTGACTCCTTTCAACAGCCGGTCAATGGTCGCCGGACTGACCGTGAGCGGCAGCGTCCGGTTTTCATCGCTGGCAGGGGCAGTTCATCTCCTTCCCGCCGCAGCCAAAAACGTACTCATCAGGCGGATAAGGGGAGCCGGCAATTTCACGCATTGATAGTCGAAGTATTTCCAGATGGTGTGAAGAACCGCCTGGAACTGCAGGCCGTATCGTTTCGGCCTGCCGCCCAGGTTTCTTTTTTGACGTTGTTTCCGAGGCTGTCCGGCCGCCAGTTTCACCGGGTTCCCGTTCAGGAACAAAATACGGGTTTTCTCCTCGATGAATTGCCTCTTTGTCTTCACGATAGGGTTTGTTCATACTTTATTACCGTAGCGGGAATGGAACACTCGCGGGAGTTGGGCAGTGATTTTGTATTACGGATACAAGGCGGAGCGTTTCAGGTTTACGATGGACGGGGAAGGAAACGGTCGATAGTGAGGCCCTTTACCGGGCTTAGGAGAGGGGGAACGGGGGGAATTTTGTGGATATTATCGGAGAAAAGACGGGAAGATACAGCCGGTACGGCTTTGCACGTATCGCAAGGACAAGGAACAGGAGGAACAGTGTCTTTTGGCGATACGGAGGAGGAACCAAAAAAATATGGGGGGAAAGAAATAACGAAGAGGCAACGCGCATATAACCGGTTTGTGATAGTGGCTGCCTCGCTTGAGGGGGATGCCGTGACGGCGGAGCGGGTGATGGAACTGTACCGGAATGCGGTGGCAAATAAAAATAGCCTTCAAACGGCTCGAGACCCTTTTTGAGTGTCATGAGTTGCCGATAAAAATCGATGAAACGGCCTATGCGTTGTTTTACGGGAAGTTGTTGCCGGTCGCCCTTTGCGAACCGGTAGTGAGCGGAGGGCGATTTTCCCCCTGTCGGGAGGGGGTGGAGGGGAAGGAGGGAAAGCGGGAGCGGCGTAATTTGTGGAGGGAAACACGGATAGCGAAGAGGCTGGTACCGCCGCTGTTACTTCTGTCGGTTTTTTCTCTGGCCCTGTCGGATTTTCTGAGGAGTATCTCGATGTTACCTGCGGCGTGCGCCGATACAAAGCGGAAAAGGCTCATGCAACTATGCCAATTTAGCCGGGCTTAAGTAAACGCATATGGGGGAGACGCTTCACGCAAGGTAAAAAAGACTTGACATAAGATAAAAAAAGACGCAAGATAAAAAAATGACGCAAGATAAAAGAATCATTGTTATTTGTTTCGCGCTCGCGTTGCCGGTTTGGGCTGAAGACTCATCATTGGAAACGCATACCGATCTATCGCTGACGGTTTCTTCCCTGCCGGAAGCGCAAGCCGCCGTTACGCAGAGTTTCGTATTTCCCTTTTTACAAGGGGAGGGCCCGCTTGTATCCGGAAACAACGTTACCCTGAAACTCGGCGCGAATGTATCGCCGGTTTCGTTTAACATCCTCGCCGATACGGTTTGGATGCCCATCGCGTTCTTTACGGTGTCGCTCGGCGCAAAACTGGGAAGCGGCTGGAATTACCCGCTGTTTGGCGCCCCCATGAAAGGCATGGGCGTCCGCGTTTATCAGGACGGACAGCCGACTGAAGAGGGAGTGGACGGCGCCGGTTTAGATGGCGTCGTGTGGAACACCCACGCCGGGGCGACCGTTCAGTTCGATCTCGCGGCTCTTTTTCCCGGCGACTGGCGCCATGTCGTGATGCAGGTTTATAATGAAATCAGCTTCCAGAACTATACCGGAGCGCGGGGTCATGAGTCTTGGTATTATGAAGGCGATGACGGCGTGAATCAAAACGCTTTTTCTTATTATTTCTCCGCTTTGCTAGGGTATCAAATGCCGCTCTTTATTGATTTGGCCGGAGTGATGGTTGAATTGAGAGAACCGTTCTATAACCCATATACGGGCGGAAGTCTGACAAACCGCGGTCCGGAAACAACCCTGTCCCTCGCCGTTGACTTCAAACTGCCGAAAAACGTTACGCTCATGCTTCTAGGGCAATGGAAGAACAAGCTGTTGCACCCGCTCACAAGCGATTACAGCCGCAGGTGGGATTTCTTCCGCGCCGCGCTTATTGCGACCTGCCGCCTGCGATGATGGATTGAGAGAGGAACGCGGTCTTACCCGCGGCGCGTTGAACGTTGAAAGCCGTAGACTCCCGCTCCCTGACGGATGTTGCCGCATTTGCAAACGTGGTTGCGGCGCTGCGCGTACAGAAACGCCCCGGAACACCGGCAATGAGACGCTTCCCGCCAGTCAAAAGCTTCGGACGCATCCGGTAGCAAGGAGGCGCTTCCCGCTAGTCAAAAAAACGCCTACACGACAACGCCTTCATCGACAGGTATAACGGCGCCGTTTATGGAGCGGTTCGCCAATACGTACATCGCGGTTAAAGCCACCATTTTGGGAGACAGGGCTTTCCCGGCGGGACTTTTGGCGCGGTTGTAGGCGCGGACCGTTTCATCTGCATATTCGGTGTCCGTAAGCCCCGGGCAAATGACATTGCAGGTAACGCCCGCGCCGCCTGCGGCTTTCGCAACCGATTTTGCCAAAACGCCAAGGCCGGTTTTTGCCGATGAGTAGGCGGCGGTGCTGACAAACCCCCGAATGGCATCGGTGTTGGTGCCGCCGAAAAGCAGAATGCGCCCCCATTTGCGCTCAAGCATAGACGGCAGTACGCGGGAAACAGCGTAGCCGGGTAAGGTGAGATTCTGTTGCGTTAAAAACTGCCAGTCGGCGGCGCTTGTTTCGTTAAGAACGGCGCGTTTGAAGGGACCGTAGGCATACACAAGAATATCCGGGGAATAACAAGTCTCGCTTATAAAACGCTCGTTGCGGGAAATGTACGCGGCGCGCGCAACGCAGGAGGAATATTCGGAGAATATGCGGTCAATCGCTTCTACGCCGTCAATCCGGCAAAGAAAACCGTCTGCTTTGCCTCCGAGGTTATAGATGGCATCCAAGGTCAATGCAAGGCGTTCCCGTGACGAACCGCCGTGCAGCGTAATATTGGCGCCTGCTCCGGCCAACAGAAGCGCAATCTCTTTTCCGATGCCGCCTGTACCGCCTATAACAAGCGCCCGCCTGCCTGACAATGGTTTTCGTTCCGATTTTCCAACGCCGCCGTCAAAGTCTTGAAGAGATTTCATTTTTCCCGCGCCCCCCTTTTTTATTTACGGATTTTACAGTATATTTTATAATGATAATAGAGCTTGTTTCAAAAGCTGTCCTCCTACGGGCATTTTAGAACAGGTTTTATAATGATAATAGAGCTTGTTTCAAAAACTGTCCCCCCAGGGGCGTTCTGGAACAGGCTTTATAATGATAATAGAGTTTGTTTCAAAAGTTGTCCTCCTACGGCGCGTTTTAGAACAGGTTCTATAATGATAATAGAGCTTGTTTCAAAAACTGTCGTTCTGCGGCGCGTTTTGGAACAGGCGTAACCCTTGAAAAAGCTTCGGAAATATACATGCGGATTTCTTTTTTATGTCTATGTTGTCTATTTGTTCTTGTCTTGGCGCCTGCGAAAGGATTTTCGGCGGAGACCGTTGCCATTCAATCCCAATCCGCCGTGCTTATGGACGCGGAAACCGGTTCTTTGCTTTTCAGCAAAAATAAAGATCTCCCGATACCGCCGGCATCGCTCACAAAACTTATGACCATACATATCGCGTTATCTGATGCCGCGAACGGCGATGTCAGGCTTGGCGATGTGACGAGTCCCCCAAAGGAAAGCTGGGCTGCCAATCAGCCGCCTGACTCAAGCCTCATGTTCTTGGCGGACGGGCAGAGCGTCTCCTTGAAAGAATTGCTTTTGGGACTTGCGGTTTCTTCCGGCAACGATGCCGCTGTTGCGGTAGCGCTAAGATGCGCGCCGTCCGTAGAAGAATTTGTGGAACGAATGAACAGAGAAGCCGAGTCGCTCGGACTTTCTCATACGGTGTTTGTTGAACCCTCCGGCATTTCTGAATATAATATGACAACAGCATACGATTACGCCGTTTTTTGTAGATATTACATCAAAACGCACCCTGAAACGCTCGAAACACTTCATTCTGTCGGCGAATTCGCCTATCCAAAGACCGAGAATGTCCCGGCGGCTTATCGCGCGAGACCGGGAACCATTACGCAGAAAAACCGGAACGCCTTGCTCGGCTTTCTTGGCGTTGACGGGCTGAAGACCGGCTACATAAACGAATCCGGTTACAATATAGCGCTTACCGCCAAACAAGGCGAAACCCGCCTTATTGCCGTAATCCTCGGCGCTCCGGCTGCTACCGGTGGCGATAAGGTGCGCGACGCTGACGGCAAGAACCTTCTTGAGTGGGGTTTTTCTCATTACAAGACGTTGCATCCGGTTATAGAAGAGCTTCCTCTTATCAGGGTGTGGAAGTCAAAGCAACGGTACGCTTCCCTTGCTATAGAAGAATTGTTGCCATTTACCGTACGGATTGAGCGGGGCGATGATCTGCGCTTTAGCGTGGAACTAGAAGATGCCATTGTCGCGCCATGTACAAAAGGCGATAGGGTAGGGGAGCTTGTTTTGTATGACAATATCGGGGAACTCAGGCGCGTTCCCCTTCTTGTCGCGGAAGATGTTGAACGCGGCGGCTTTTGGACATGGCTTCTTGACTCCATACGGCTTTTTTTCAGGAATATGCGAAAAAAAAGCGCGTAGTCCCCGTATCCGGGCTATTGCGGTTGTTGCCGTCCAAGCCAGGCGTCTGCGGCCAATTGCGAGGCGTTGTCCGCCAAGACGAATGCATCAACAAAGCCGCGTACATTCTTGCCGGCGGCGATCAGGAGCGTCGCCGCAGTACAAGCGCACGTATAGGCGTCAAATGAAGCGGCGTTGTCTATGGCGCCAAAGTTTTTTTTCATATGCTCCATGAGCTTTGTGCGCCATACGCGCCCCGCGATGCCGGCGCACAAGCCGGCAAGGAGATCGCCTGAACCGCCTGAGCCGAGTACGGGCGTCATGCCGTCAACAACGCCTATTCTGCCGTCTTCAGCCGCAATAAACATGACATGACTTTTAAAGAGAACGACCGCTTTTTTCTCATGAGCCGTCTTTTTGAGAATAGGAATAGGATTAGCGAGGATTTCTTCTTTCGATGCCCCTGAAAAGGCGGAAAATTCCCCGACGTGGGGCGTGAGAATGGTTTTGCCATTAAATTGCGCCGCCACATCTTTTGCGAGACAGATGGCATCGGCGTCCAATACGAGCGGGATGTCCTGTTCAATCGCCTTTTGCAATGCCGGAAGCCGCATGGAGTCTCTGCCCCAGCCCGGACCCACAAGCAACGCATCCGGAGGGAAGCGCGTTTCAACAGAAGGAATGTCCGGCGCGACCATGACGCCTCCTGAAGAAGAGGCCACAATGGGGTAAATGTCCTCATCAACCAGCAATCGGATGAGTCCGGCGCCGGAAGCCTCCGCGCCCCGCGCCGCAATGCGAGCGGCGCCGGTTGCGCCTATTGATCCGGCGTGTATTTCAACGACCCCGCGGCTGTATTTATAGGCGTCCGGTTGTATCATCGGGATATTTCGGTTTTCTGTCTCCCAATCAAGCAGTTCCGCTTCCGCGTAAGCGTCCATAAGCGCCTGAGGAAAAATTCCATCAACGCTGATGATCGTACCCGCAAACGGGCGGGCTGCGGGCGTGTAAAGGCATAGTTTCAGCGGTTCTATGGCAAGTGTTGCGTCAGCCCTGACGATGGGCATACTGTTATTCCAGCCGTCAAAATTGCCGGAAGGCATGTCAATGGATATTTTTCTTGCATGTTTTACTTCGTTGATGACGCTTACCATTTCTGCGGCTTGGTTTTTTATCGCTCCCTCTAAACCGGATCCGGTCACTCCATCAAGGATAATGTCGAAGGTCTCAAGTTTTTCTCTATATTGAGAAGAGGGCAGGGCGGCGTTCCACACCAGAAAGGGGACATTCATTTTAACAAGGGATATAAATGCTTGCGAATGAGGCGTCTGCGGACATGAAACATCCGGCGTCTTTTTGAGGATCAGAAGCGCATCGTCCGCCTTGCCCCGCAAAATGAGCGACCTCACCATCGCCATAGCGTCCGCCCCGTTGTTTCCAGAGCCGGCAAAAACGATAATTTTTGGTTTCCTCTGAAATAACGTTGGAAAAGCGTGGACAAGACGAGATGCGGCTGTGCGTCCGACCGCTTCAATAAGCGCGAAAGCATTCAAGCCCCACGATGTGGAGGCTTCTTTATCAAGTTGAGCCGCCGCCTTAGCGGAAACCAATTTCTTGTTACTCATCATCTTTAAGAAATTTATCAGTTCTCCACCATACCAGCTTGGCTTCCCAATCGCTTATCAGCATTGCGGATAAAATGCCTTCTCGTGATAAATTAAAGGCGTTGAACTGCAATTCGTCCATGTCCACTCTGATGTTGCCCTGATGTTGGACACCGTTTGATTCCCTCGTATCCAAAATTAAAAGAGCGTACCCCTCTTCTTCGGGGAAATATAAAAACACCCGCTCATCTTCCGTGATTCCCAAAAGCGT
>JAITAW010000162.1 GCA_031283905.1 Treponema sp.
CGGCGCGTAATCTGGATTGAATCGGCGGGCGGAACAAGGAGTGTCGGAACGGGTGTACAAGGCGATGTGAGAGGAAAGAGGGGTTGCACCGGACGAGGTTTGCGCGCTCGATTCAACGACGGTCAAAGTCCATCCTGACGCGCGTGGAGCGGAAAAAAACATCGGACGGGGGATAGGGAAAAGCCGGGGAGGATGGGACACGAAGATACGCGCGGTAACGGCGGGGGATAGAAAGCCGGCCGCCTTCGGGCCGTCGGGAGGCGGCGGAAGGGCGGGCGCTTCCGGAAGCCGTCGGAACACGGGAGCATAGAGTCTCTCTGTTGACGGATAGGGCGTATGAAGGCGGCGGACGCGGGTTACGGCGGGGGAGTCGGGGTATAAACCGGTGGTACCGCCGAAGCGGAACCGGGTTCATCTGTGGAACTATGACAAAGAACTCTATAAACGGCGGAAGGAGATAGAGCGGTTTTTGCGGCGGCGGAAGGGATTTCGAGGGATTTGCGCCCGCTATGACAAACTTGCTTGTATCTATCCCGCTTGTATTTGTATCGCTTTGCGGTTGTGTGAACAAATTATTCCTGCCGAAGATTTCATCACAAATAACTTTTGCGTATGCCTGCTCATTATCGTCAAATTGTATAAAAATTACTCCATCTTCCCGCAAAAACTGTTTCAGCAGCTTCAATCGTGGGTACATCATCGAGAGCCATATTGTATGCCCCATGTTATCGTCATAATGCTCAAAGGCGCTTCCGGTGTTATACGGCGGGTCTATGTAGACGCACTTCACCTGCCCGGCATAGAAGGACAACAGGGCTTTGAGGGCTTCAAGGTTGTCGCCCTGTACTATGAGGTTTCCGGCGCCGGGATCGCCGTAGCTGTATTGTTCTTCATTCTCCTTTCGTTGATTATACCACCGTTGCTTCCAATAATTGGTCAAATATTCCACATTAAACTATAAAACATAAGCGAGTTATTTTTTCCGATCAAAAACTTTTTTGTATTTTCTGCAAAAGGAACAAAATATATTTTTCGCTTAAATGAATGCATCAACAATTGATCTGTATCAAATCCCAATAATTCTCCTGCGGTTCTTATTACTCTCATGGTCCAACTTGGACCTTCTCCAAATGCATTACTAACAAAAATATTGTTTTCTTTAAGGAAACTGATCATGGCACCTATCGTCTCGCTTGTAAGATGCAAAGTTCCGAAGCCTTTTGTTTCACCAATTGGTAGATACGCTTTTCGTCCATCTATTTTAAGTAAGCATCCATCATATAATTAATTCTTTTTGTCCTTTCTGGTTTGTCCCACCCTATATAATCATCTCGCTCCGTCCGGTATGTGAATAATTGGGCTTCCAAGGGCAGCGATACCTATTACAAGTTTTGTTGGCAGTGCATAATCACGAATAATTACCTTTATCCGGCGTCCAACATATTCACTGTACGGCGATGACCAATAGTAGCGAAACAACCGAAACAGCTCGTGTTGTTTTTTCGTTGAACATATCTCAATGACAGGCGTAATTTTCGATTTTAATGCATCTTGTCCATCGGCCAAATTATTTCGGGCTATATCTATATAATCATCAATCCAACCCTTGTTTTTTTCTATAATCTCATTTCTCTTAATAGACATTGAATGCTTTATGACATCTTTATCATACGTTTCGGGGGGTTCGATGACTATCTTTTTCCCAAGACGGTTTATAGACCAATTAAGTCGGGTTAAATCCCTGATTATCGATAGTAGCACTGTTTCTTTTAAGTCTTTAGTTCCAACATAATTTGCAGTTTTATTTTTATGGCTTATATCAAAGAAATTATTACTGGGGAGTGTTGCCGTACTAATTATCATGATATAACTTACCCTCTATCAATTTCTCAAATTCCAATACCCTAACTGGCAAGGCAAAGGATTGTTTTGCAGATACCATATAAAGACTTCCGGGAATACTCTCATTCTGAATAAAACGGGAAATAACGCCACCATAATTTATGTTTGACCGGACAAGCGATTTTATATCATCCGAATTACCCATATAAAAAGTAAAAAAATTCTCCGCTTGAGAACGTATTTCTTCTGCGATTGCAGCAGGTCTTTGTGTAATTGCGATCATCCCCAGTTTGAATTTTCTACCTTCTTTTGCTGTTCGTATAAAGGGATTTGCTTCGTTCTTACAAATTTCTTCTGAAATGACGTTTTGAGCCTCTTCAACACAAACGACAGTTCCTATGACATTCTTGTTGCTCAGTATAGTATTTTTTATTATTTTCAAAGAGATTCCTAATCAATATCGAAGATATTACATTTGCATCATAGCTATCCTTTAAAGACAGATCAACTACAACGGTTTTCCTTGCACGAGGAATTCAAAAATGCCTTCCATCATTTTTGAGTTTTGTGAATGCAAACCCTTGCCTTCATCGATCAAGCGACTTATCCGTTTTCGAATTGCCATTATCGTTTTTCGTGCGCTTACATCTTCTTTGGCAATGCCCCTTGAATTAGCTTTTTGTTCTCCAAAAAAAGTAGGGCTGATTACGCTTTGCGCAACGGGAAGCCGAAAATCCGGGTGGGCAAAATACGCCTCGCTGTGACGGTGTGGCGGCGGGGGAGGCAGGAAGCCGACATACAGGGAAAAGAACGTAAACACGGACGTTTGCGTTCTTTTCTACCCTCGGCCCCCGGCTACGGGCCGGTGGCTGTCACTCCCTCTTTGAACCGTTAAAGGACGAGTTTGTGACCGGAGCGTAACGCAGTGAAGCGGAGAGGGCAAACCCCTCCTATTTTGCTTTTGAGAGAGGGAAGCCCGGCGGCGAGGGGGAAGGGACAATAGAGGTCGCCATAATACCGCCGCCTGAGTTACGCCGGGCTTGTAGGTTGAGCGACCCTGGTCGGGCTTATTACGCTGAGTTCCCCATGGTGCTTCATAGTGCGGGCGTTTGTAACGGTATGCAGGAGAATATGCGGAAATGGAGGGCGGGCGGTTCCGCCACTCCGCAGACTAGAGTCCGGCGCCTCCTCCATGACCGCACCGGTTACTGCGGTTGCTTGCGACTTGCCTTATCGGTTCAGGCGGTACTTCTACGCAAATAGGCGCAATGAGGGCTAAAATGCCAATGCAAAAAATTGTTGGAAATACTATTATGGTTACTGCCCTGGGACTGATATCTGGTTATAGCCGGGCGTTTGGAAACGTACCGGCGCCGCGCCTCCTTTTCCGTATTGATTTTTTTTGCCTGTTTTCCTATAATAACCCCATACTACATTGAAAAAGTGAATTTACCAGGGAAGGCTTTTTAGCCCCTTTTCCCTGCCTGTTCATTCAATTCATACTAAAGGAAAACAGAGGCGAATATGCGAGGCATAGAATACCGGGGACTCATTAAGATAGAAGGGCCGGTTGTCATCACGCGGCGTAGCCGCAACGTAGGCTTCAACGAAGTTGTCGCCGTGTACGACCGCGAAGAAGGGCGCAGGCTGGGGCGCGTGGTGGATTTAAGCGATGAGTGGGCGGCGGTGCAGATATTCGGTTCAAACACCGGCTTGTCCGCGGACGAGGCGCGAGTCGAATTCCTAGGGAAACCAATGGAAATGCGGGTCGGGCCCGGTCTTTTGGGGCGAGTCTTCAACGGCTTGGGCGAGCCTATAGACGGATACGGCGCTATTTTTTCATCAACCTGCCTTGATGTAAACGGGCTTCCCATCAATCCTTACGCCCGCGTATATCCGAGGGACTTCATCCAGACCGGCGTTTCCGCCATAGACGGCATGAACACCCTTATCCGCGGGCAGAAACTGCCGATTTTCTCGGGCAACGGACTGCCCCATAACCGGCTTGCCGCCCAGATCGTGCGTCAGGCGAAAATCTTGAACGCGGACGAGTCCTTTGTCGTGGTCTTCTGCGCCATGGGCGTGAAATACGATGTGGCGCGGTTTTTCCTTGACGATTTTGAGAAATCCGGCGTGCTTTCCAACGTGGTGGTCTTTCTTTCTCTTGCGGACGCGCCGAGCCTTGAACGCCTGATAGCGCCCCATTGCGCACTCACCGCCGCCGAATATCTCGCGTTTCAGGAGAATATGCACGTGCTTGTCGTAATGACCGACATGACGAACTACTGCGAGGCGTTGCGGGAGGTCTCCTCAATACGGGGCGAAGTGCCGAGCCGCAAGGGATATCCCGGGTATTTGTATTCCGACCTGGCGAGCCTGTACGAACGCGCCGGAAAAATCACCGGTTCCGCCGGTTCAATCACCCAAATCCCGATTCTCACCATGCCCAACGACGACATAAGCCACCCGATTCCCGACCTCTCCGGCTACATTACCGAGGGGCAGATCGTGCTTGACCGGGAACTGTTCCAGCGGGGCGTGTATCCGCCGGTGGCGGGTCTTCCCAGTCTTTCCCGTCTTATGAAGGACGGCATCGGACCCGGCATGACGCGGGAGGATCACAAGGACGTGGCGAGCCAGCTTTTCGCCGCGTACTCAAAGGTCAAGCAGGTGCGCAATCTCGCTTCAATTATCGGCGAAGAGGAGTTGTCCATAGGTGACAAGCAGTATCTGAAATTCGGGCAGAAGTTCGAGTCGACTTTTCTGACCCAGGATGAAAACGAAAACCGCGACATTGGGCGCACGCTTGATTTGGGCTGGAAGGTTCTCACCGAGATACCGAGAGACGAATTGCTGCGTATAAAACAGGAGCTTATTCAGAAATACTTGGACCCGATTTTAGCGAAGGACGCGAGGGCTGGGAGGTAAAAGATGCCGAGAGAATCCATTGCGCCGACAAAAAGCAACCTGCTCAAGACAAAAGAGCGACTTGCGACTGCGGAAGAAGGCTACGATCTTCTTGAACAAAAACGTGAAATCCTCGTGATGGAGCTGATGCGGAAGGTCGAGGAAGTAAAGCTGCTTGAGCGCGATCTGGACGCGGCGGTGGAAAACGCCTACCCCGCGCTCAAACGTATGTTGATAACCGTGGGGCGTGAACGCGCGAGCAGAATAGCCGGCTGTGTCAAATACAAGTTCAGCATACGGGAAAAGCGGTTTCAGATAGCGGGTATAAACCTGCCCGGGCTTGAAGCGCATATGCCTGACCCGGAATTGAAATATTCTCCTGAAAATTCATTTGCGGAATGTGATGAAACCGTGATACAATTTTTTAATCTGTTAAAGATTCTGACCAATCTTGCGGCGGTGAGGACTATTGCGTGGAGGCTTGCGCGGGAAGTCCGCAAAACCCAGCGCCGCGTGAACGCGCTTGAAAAAATGTTGATACCGACGGCGCGGGAAACTATGGCGTATATCGAAGCGTCGCTTGAAGAGCGGGAGCGGGACAGTTTCTTTACCAGCAAACTCTTAAAGAAGAAGACCGGGGAAAAATGAAACCATTATTTTCTAATATTCTAGTCGCGGTTTCGGGTTCCAACGCATCAATTATGGCGGCGAAGTACGCCATCGCTATGACTAAGACGTATCGCTGCAAATTGAGCGCCGTGTATGTGGTTGATACGGCGACTATCAAGCAGCTTACGCTGAGCAAGATTTTCGTGCAACAGGAAAGCCTTGAATACGAACAAAGTCTTGAGGCGAACGGCAGGCGTTATCTTGGGTTTATTGAAGAGTTGGCGCGTTCCAAAGGCTTAAAAATAGAGAGCGAGCTTCGCAAGGGCGCGGTATCTACGGAGATTCTCTATGCTGCGGACGAAAAGAGCGCCGATTTCATCATTTTAGGAGGGTGGGAGAAAAACCGGAGTGCGCGGGACATTATCGGACACGCCCATCATCAAATCATGGAAAACGCAAAATGCTCGGTGTTACTGGTCAAAGAACCGGATATAGACGTGATGTTCAAACAGTTGTAACAGAGGGATTTGATCGGGCGGGAATGGGGGCGTTGCGGGAGGATATTGAAGAGCGGGGCGTGTAGTCGCCGCGCGTTCACGCGCTCCGCTCTTCAACTTCCAACTGACGCGCTGTAGCGCCGCCTATGCTTGTCCTGCGGAGCCAAGCACGCCCGTGTTCTTGTGCGCGTACATCTTTTTAAGCTCGTCGCGGGCGGGTCCAAGGTACTTGCGAGGATCGAACTCTTCCGGTTTTTCGGCGAACACTTTACGGATTAGCGCGGTCATGGCAAGGCGTCCATCGCTGTCAATGTTGATTTTGCAGACCGCGCTTTTTGCGGCTCTGCGGAGCTGCTCTTCAGGTATGCCGACCGAATCGGCGAGTTTCCCGCCGTATTTCTCAATTATCTTCACATATTCAACCGGCACAGAAGAAGAACCGTGCAGAACAATGGGGAAACCGGGTAGCTTCTTTTCTATTTCCTCAAGAATGTCGAAGCGGAGCGGAGGCGGAACAAGAATGCCGTCCGGTGTCCGCGTACATTGCTCCGGTTTGAATTTGGCGCGTCCGTGGCTCGTGCCGATGGAAATCGCCAGCGAGTCAACGCCGGTCTTTTGCACAAAGTCTTCCACCTCGGAAGGCTGAGTGTAGTGGCTGTGTTCGGCGACAACATCGTCCTCAACGCCGGCAAGCACGCCAAGTTCGCCTTCTACGGTAATGTAGTCTTTGCGGGAATGGGCGTATTCCACGACTTTTCGGGTCAAAGCTACGTTTTCATCATAGGGCTTGCTTGAACCATCGATCATCACGCTGGAAAACCCTGTTTCAATGCAATCCACGCATAGTTCAAAGGTGTCCCCATGATCCAAATGCAACACAATCGGGATGTCATACCCCAACTCGTGGGCATATTCAACCGCCCCTTTCGCCATATTCTTCAATAGATTCTGGTTCGCGTATTTGCGCGCGCCGGAAGAAACCTGCAAAATAACCGGCGATTTTGTTTCCACGCAGGCCTGAATAATAGCCTGTAACTGCTCCATATTGTTGAAGTTGTACGCGGGAATCGCATAGCCTCCCTTCACGGCTTTCTCAAACAAAACCTTTGTGTTGACAAGACCAAGCTCTTTATAACTAGTCATAAGCGCTCCTTTTATAGTAGTATACTTTGACGCTTTTATAAAGGTTTATAAAAGCACCGTGCTTCATTTTATATGACTTGATCCTTGTTGTCTATAGGTATATGGCGAAGTTGCGTAAAACTCCAAAAAAAATCTTTACGGCTGTTGCCGTAGCTCTTGTGTTTTTCATCGTGGGGGCGGTGTTTTACAACCGCCGGCCTGTTTTGATAGTATCCGACAGACAGTTCAACCTGATATATGGAAAGCAAAGATTGCTTATAACGCGCCTCGTAACGCAGGCGAGGCTGTTCCGTCCTGTCAAAGAGGCGCTCATTGGCGAGAATGTCGGTGCCGACCTTGTAAGCATTGCGGTACAAGCCGCGGCAAAAACGCCGTACTGCGCACTTTTTCCCTACCGCTACCATGAGGGCGCCGTGTATTATGCCAAAGAGATGCCCCATATACCTGTCGCCGTGCTTGGCGGCGCGGATCAGAAGGCGCCGGACGGGATCGCTTTCATCACAACTGATGTGAGGACAGATCTGTACCGCGCCGGAAGATGCGCCGCGATCCTCGCCCAACCTACGGAGGATTCGCTGGCGGAAACAAGAAACCGCATCGTGGTCTTGCAGAGGAAACCGCTTGCGGGAGACCAAAGGCAGATGTTCCTGCAAGGCGCGCAAGATGAAGGTTTCACCGGAATTCCCTCATACCTTGCGCCCGCCGGCAATTATCGAGCGAGCGAGGAAACCGCCGTGGTTGTCATGTTGGGAAACGGCGCCGATTTTCTTGAGCAGGACGAGGATACGCCGGTGATCCTCTTTTCATGGATGGATCCCAGCACTATCTCTTCATGGGTAAAAATGATATTTGACGACTCTCCCTGGGCGCTGGTAGTTCCGGCGGTCGAACTGGCGCGAAAAGGAGAAAGCGGCGTACTGCCGTCCCGGCCGCGCCTGCTGAACGACCGCATAGAATCACGAGAGCTTCGCCTGTGGCTCAAGAAAGCGGCGCAACGGCATGTAGACATATAGATGTGTAAATAAGTACAAAATTTGATAAAAAAGCAAAGAAAATCTTCAAAAAAGGCTTGAATGGATTTGACAAATATTCCGCCACGTACTATAATGCTACATGACTTTGTTTTTTATGGTCTAAATATAACGATCAACAAAAGGAGTATTTGATGAAACATGACAGTGTAAGGGTTATGTGCCTTATTCTTATGGCATGTATAGCAACAGCATCTGGCTTTACTGATGAACCCGCCCATTCTTTTGAAACCATCATTTTAGAGACATTTGATCACAACGATCAATCTCGATATGATTGGAAGGTGGAGGGGAGCAAGTTCATCACAAAAACCGGTTCTGTAACGTATCCTCGCATGGCCTATGCCAATGAGTATCCATCATCACTTTTCCCATCTAAAGACGGGAAAGATGCGAATGGCAATACTCTTAACAGTTTGGGCATCAACGGGGCGTTTGATCGCAATGGGTATAACTGGATAGACGTGTATCCGGTACTCATAGCGGACGATCCGTCAATCGGCAAGCAGGCGGGCGATGTCGCGGAAATTCCCATCCGGGGTAGAACCAGTTCTATAAGCTTGTGGGTGTGGGGCGCAAATCTTGATTATTTTGTAGATGTCTATGTCAAAGATTATCAAGGTATTGTATACCCTCTGAAGTTGGGTGACATCAACTATACAGGATGGAGAAAATTGACGGTGATAGTGCCTACCAATATACCTCAATCCCACAAGTCGGCGCCGTATCATCGCCCCATACGATTAATCAAGTTCCGCATCTGGACGAAACCGCGTGAGCAGGTGAATGATTTCTATGTGTACTTTGATCAGCTTACGGCGCTTACGGATGTGTATGAGTTGATTTACGATGGAAGCACGGTTGAAAACTCGGCGAAGAGAACCGACATTTGGGACGGTGATGATAATGGAGGATCTGGTCAATGAAAAAGTTATTTTTTGGTATAGTATGTCTATTGGCTAGCGGGTTTTTGTTCGCCCAGTCCAGCGACAATATAGACGCCGCAAGTCTCGGCATGGAGAACAGCGCGCAGCAGTATCTGAAAGAAATTTCTGTTGATAAATTTGAGGTGGAAGGGTTTTGGCGTTCAGAAATGTCAGTTGATCAGGGAATAACGTTGTCGCGACTCCGCGAGGGATCCCCTGAAGGGAAAGCGCCTCTTGCAGACGAACAAGATATCTCCACTTCTGACATTTATATTTTAGGTACCAAGGTGGATTTCTATCACCGTGGACCCGCAACCTTCAAAATTTTGGCGGAACATCCTCTTCAGGTTGAGGGAATTACCAAGACTATTTCGGTATGGGCGGCCGGAAGAAATTTTAACCATGAGTTGTACGTTATTATTCAGGATTACAGCGGTAGGCAATACAGCCTGAAAATGGGTTTGTTGAATTTCCAGGGATGGCAGCAACTTTCCATTGCTGTTCCCACTCAGGGAGATGACAAGTCTTTGGGTGGCATTAAGCAACAGGATTACCACTACACCAGTAACATGGGCATTAAGATTATAGGCTTTGAAATCCGTTGCGATCCACTGGAAACCTACGGCACCTATTACTTGTACCTTGATGATCTTCGAGTTGTAACAGATCTTTTCCTCGAAAACAACCGTGATTCTGATGATGTAGCAGACGATTGGTAAGATTATGCATTCCAAAAAGGCAACGTACATATTGCGTTGCCTTTTTTATATGCAGCTATCATAGTATTACCATGTATTTATTATATTATGTAGTGAGAGCGCATGTTTTAGCGCTGGAAGCTGTTCCAAAACTTTCATATATGGAACATGCTCATTGATAGTTATAAGGAGTAACTTATGGCAAACAAATTGATTTCGATTAAAACCGTGGTTGCGATTGGCATCGGGGCCGCTATTATGTTTGTCCTGATGCGTTTTGTGGCGATTCCGTCAGGGATTCCCAACACCAATCTTAATCTTTCTCCAGCAATAGTCGCGGTGTTTGCCGCCGTTTTCGGCCCCCTCGCCGGCTTGTTCATCGGTTTCATAGGGCATACTTTGACCGATCTGACATGGGGAAGCCCGTGGTGGAGTTGGATCATCGCAGACGCGATTTTCGGACTCCTAATCGGCATTTTTTGGAAATTCTTCAAAGTTGAGGAAGGTAAATTCGCTTTACCTCAAGTTCTTATATTCAATCTAACGCAGATACTGGCGAATGCCGTTGCATGGGTTGTCATCGCGCCGACACTGGATATTCTGATTTATCAAGAACCTTCGGATAAAGTAATTGTGCAAGGAGCGGTTGCGAGCGCTCTGAATGCGGGTGTGATATTGACAATCGGTACCATTTTGCTGTTAGGTTATTCACGAACACGGATAAAAGCAGGAAGTTTGAAACAAGGCGGAGAGTACAATGCTTCGAAAAAATAGGTTTTCTGAATGAATGAAACGGCGCTGACTTTTAGCAATTTTACTTTTACGTACAAAGTGCAGACAGCGCCGACTCTTTATAACGTTGACTTAACTATCCGTAAAGGTGAAAAAACGCTTATACTGGGACATTCGGGTTCCGGAAAAAGTACATTGGCTCATTGTATAAATGGTCTTATACCGCACGCTTTTGACGGCGCCTCAAGTGGATCGCTTTTTGTTTTGGGAGAAGACGCCGGAACACTTGATATTTTTTCCTTATCAAAAAAAGTTGGTACCGTACTACAGGACACGGACGGCCAGTTTGTGGGTTTAAACGCGGCGGAAGACATCGCTTTTGCCGCTGAGAATGACTGCCTGCCCGCTGACGAGATGCATACCCTCGTGTTTGACACGGCGAAACTTGTCAACATAGAAAACCACCTTAAAAAATCCCCGCAAAACCTTTCGGGAGGGCAGAAGCAACGGGTTTCCATAGCGGGCGTTCTCATTGACCAAGTGGAAATTCTTTTGTTCGATGAACCGCTCGCCAACCTTGATCCGGCGGCAGGCAAGCAGACCATTGAACTCATAGACGATTTGCACAAACAGACGAACAAAACCATCATCATCATTGAGCATAGACTTGAAGACGTACTTCATCGTAGCGTTGACCGCATAGTGGTATTGGAAAAAGGGCGCGTCATCGCGGATATGAAGCCGGAAACGCTACTTGCCTCAACGATTTTACGGGATGCCGGTATGAGGGAACCGCTCTACATAAGCGCCTTACGGTACGCAGGCATTACAATAACCGAGGATCGTAAGCCGACGAGCGTCAGTTCCATCGAATTCGATTCCATCGTCTTGCAAAAATGGGATCAAAGTTTGGATGAAAAACCCCTCAAGGAAAAAGCGCCGCCTCTTCTTGAAATCAAAAATCTTTCTTTTCGCTATGGAACCCCGGAAGAATCGCCGAATCAGAACGGTTTGGTGTTGGACGATGTTTCGTTTTCTATTGAAAAGGGTGCCATAGCGGCGCTTGCGGGAAAAAACGGCGCGGGAAAATCAACGCTGGCAAAACTCGTCTGCGGATTCGACAAGCCCACATCAGGAAACGTCTTTTTTGACGGCAATGACCTCGCGCCTTTTTCCATAAAGGAGCGAGCCGAGCGTATCGGCTATGTAATGCAGAATCCCAATCAGATGATCTCATTTCCGCTGATTTTCGATGAAGTTGCGTTCGGTTTGCGCAACCGGGGAACGCCGGAAAACGAGGTTACGGACAGAGTTGGACAGACTTTGAATATTTGCGGACTATACCCTTTCAAGACATGGCCCATTCGCGCTTTGAGCTTTGGTCAAAAGAAACGGCTTACTATCGCGTCTATTCTGGTGATGGGTCCGGCAATGCTCATATTGGATGAACCTACGGCCGGACAGGATTTTCGCAACTATGCGCGGATCATGGAATTTGTCAAAAAGTTGAATGCGGAACAGGGTATCACCCTGTTGATGATTACCCATGATATGCACCTTATGCTGGAATACACGAGCCGGGCCATTGTCATTGCGGATGGCAGGCTCATCGCCGATGATGAGCCTGCCATTGTCTTGAGTGACAGGGCAAAAACGGAAGCGGCAAGCCTTAAACGGACTTCACTCTATGATCTCGCGGTACGCGCACACATCGCGGATGCCGAAGGTTTTGTAAGGAGATTTATCGCCTATGAACAACGTAATGCTCGCCTATCTTGAGCGTCAATCGCCCATTCACAGACTTTCCGGCGCGACAAAACTCATCGTGTTTCTGCTGTGGTCAATTGTTGTCATGGTCGGCTATGACGCGAGGATCATGCTGGGACTCGGCGTTATAAGCATCCTCTTGTTCATCGTTTCGGGAACCAAGCTACGTGAAGTGTCGTTTATTTTCAAGATGCTCGTCTTTTTTATGCTCCTGAACATCATCGCCATCTACATATTCGCGCCGGAGCAGGGTGTAGTTATTTACCAGACGCGGCATACGCTTATCGAAGGATCGGGACGGTGGACTCTCACTGCGGAAGAGCTGTTCTATGAGTTCAACATCCTTCTGAAATACACCTGTATCGTGCCGGTCGCCATTCTGCTTATCGTAACCACGCATCCAAGCGAATTCGCCGCTTCCCTTAACCGCATCGGCGTGAGTTACAGCATAGCTTACGCGGTGAGCATCACCCTCCGGTACATACCCGATGTGCAGCGGGATTACGAAACGATAGCCCGGTCCCAACAGGCGCGGGGACTGGAGCTTTCCAAAAAAGCCTCTCCTGTAAAACGGCTCAAGGGCGCGGCGGCCATCCTCCTGCCTCTCATTTTTTCATCGCTGGATCGCATTGACGTGATAAGCCAGGCAATGGAGTTGCGCGGTTTCGGCAAGAACAAAAAACGCACGTGGTATTCGCAACGCCCCTTCGCCAAAGCCGACGCGCTGACATTGGCGGTTTCGGTACCGCTTTTCATTGGCGCCATATGGTTCATTTTTAGAGATGGCAGCCGTTTCTGGAATCCGTTTGTCTAACGGGCGTCCGTCGGGGCATTAGCCAGGTTGTCTTTCGAGCTTGCCATTGTAAAGATCGAACGTATCGTAATGTTCAATCTCATCGATCAGAATGACGGTATGCCTCGGTGTTAGGGCGCAGTTGTAGCGAAACCGCAAGTGTACTATGCGTACCGTGCGGCGGCGGGAATCCACGTTCGGTCTCCGCCGGTTTCCGCCAGCAGCCTTTTACCGCACCGCCTATAAATTCCGAATTCCCTCTTGACAACCGGTTTATGGAACTATATTATAGAAGACAGTAATATTTGTAAAAAGAGGTGTAGCGTGTCGGCTATATTAACCTATAAACGCTTGGAAAATAAGGCTGTCCAAAAGGTAAAACGCGCTTTTATATTGATTGGGAGAGGTATGGGCATCTTTTTTAAGTCTATATTCAAAGGCTTAGGCAAACAATATACGATAGTACTGGTTCCTCATTCCGAGAAGAAAGTCTATAATCTTCATATTTCGATTTTTGTGGCAATCTGTTTCGTGCTGTTGCTTGTCGGCGGAGCTGCGGCGCTGTTCTGGTACGGAGCATCCTCAAATATGGGGAGCATAGTTGCGGTTACAGACAAGGATGGCAGGCTCAAAAAGACGCAGGCGAGCCTTGATCAACTTCGTGAGGAGAGCGCTCTGCTCGTGCGGGAGGCGCGTGGGTTTGAAGCTGCGCTTTCCGATACGCTTTCCGCGCTTGGCGCGGATATGCCCGCCTTCAATGAAGATAATTCAGGCGCGGGCGGGGATCTGTCGTCATTTTTCGACATACAGGAAACGCCCGAAGGCGTCCTTCAGGAAGTGAATAATATGCGCGGGCTGAGAGGGTACCTTTCTTCCGCTGTTAAACCGCTCAAAGAAATTGGTGCGCTTCTTAACTCGCACAGCGCCTTGTTGACGGAAATCCCCAGCATCTGGCCCATAAAAGGTGGTATCGGGCATATTTCCATGAGCTTTGGTCAGAACGTAAATCCCTTCACCGGGCAATTTTATATTCATAAAGGCATTGATCTTTCCACGTACCGGCAGGGCGATCCAATTGTTACGACTGCCGATGGCCAGGTCGTTACGGTAGATTTTGATCCGGGCGGATTTGGAAACTACGTCATCATCAAGCACAAGCACGGATTTTATACCCGTTATGCGCACATGCTCAGTGTGCGCGTGAAGACGGGGCAGCGTGTTCAGCAGGGTGATGTTATAGGCTATATAGGAAACACCGGTCTTTCAACAGGACCTCATGTCCATTACGAGGTGCATGTAGGCTCAGATGTGGTTGATCCCTATAAATATATTAACATACGAGACACCCTCATTAAACCGATTGAAAAGTAGGCGTCCATGGCAAATGAATTTTCAGTGAATACCATTATAGGCCCAAATTCCAGCGTTGTAGGCGATGTCGATTCCGCGGGTTTTACTCGCGTGGACGGCAGTTTGCATGGCAATCTGAGAGCAAAGGGCAGGGTGATTATCGGCGAGAAAGCCCGTATGAAAAGTGATGTGGCCGGGACGTCCATTACCATAGGCGGCGTGGTGTATGGCAATGTTATTGCCAGTGAGCGGCTTATCATTCTTTCGAGCGCCCTTGTGTTGGGCGACATCATTACGCGGCGTATTCAAGCCGATGAAGGCTGCTTGATTCACGGCAAGGTGTCGGTTTGCACAAGCGATGAGCAATGGGAAAAAACCCTCGCCGAGTATCGTGATATGCGGGGTATGCTTTCCGCGCTTTCAACAGCGTCAAAGAAAGTGCGAATACGGCGTTGAAGCGCGAAACTGGACGCTTGTGGACAAGATAGAAAGCGCCGCTCCATTTTTTAACCCTATTTCATATTCAGGGCTTAAAAATGAGCTGAGAAAGACTCACAATAAATCCGAAGTCAAGTCAAAATCTTTATTTCGTACTCTTTTGGAACAGACGGATGAGGAAACCGAAATCTTTGACGTGCAGAAACTGCCGGTTGCTGAAGAGACTATCAACCAACTGCTTGAAGATGTCCATAGCGCGGGTGATGATCTAAGAAAGCGTCCCTTGCCTGCGGAAATTCTGAAATATAAACAGGCGGTGAGGAATTTCCTTGCTTTTATTGTACAAAACACCTATGATATTGAAAAACAGTATACGGGCGTAAATCTTCGCAAACGGAAGGAAAAAACGCTCATTCAGATTGTAGACAAGAAGCTCGATCAGTTGGCGGCGGATATTCTTGCTGGTCAGCGCGATCAGCTTGTAATTTTGGAGCGTCTTGAAGAAATCACCGGTATTCTGGTAGACTTGCTTCAATGAAAGCGAGGTGACATTATGAGTGATTATTTAGATGAAGATATTATTGATTTTGATGATTCCGAAGAATTAATAGAGCAAATCGCCACCGTTATTGTTGAGAGTCGCGAGATTATGCCCGATACGCCTGTGTACCGCTTGCGTCTCTTCTACTCCAATGAGACGTTTCTTGCGGCTTATAATGGGGAAGTCCTTGAAAAAGGACGCATGGTGATTGTGCCGACCCGCCACGGCAGGGACTTAGCCAAGGTTATGGGGCAGATAAGAAAAGGTTCTTACTTTTCGGAGATGGCCGTTATAGAACGGCTTGCGACAGACGAAGACTTAGACAAAGCCGCCAACAACAAAGTTCTGGAATGTGAGGCCTTTGCCATATGCAAAGAAAAGATAGCGGCGCATCATCTTGATATGAAGCTGGTGTCCGTGCATTATCTTTTGGAAGATCCTAAGATATTATTTTTTTTTACTGCCGACAACCGCGTTGATTTTCGGGAACTGGTCAAAGACATGGTGAGCGTGTTCAAAGTGCGCATTGAGTTGCGTCAGATTGGCATACGTGATGAAGCGCGGGTTTTGGGCGGGCTTGGCATCTGCGGCAGAGACTATTGTTGCCACGCTGTCTCCGATAAACTGAAGCCTGTGTCGATCAAGATGGCGAAAGATCAGAACCTGTCTCTCAATTCCATGAAAATCTCTGGCCCCTGCGGACGCCTTTTATGTTGCCTCTCCTACGAACACTGCTTCTATTGCGAACAGCGCCGTTCATGTCCCCATGAAGGGATAAAGGTGTCTTACAACGGTACAATGTGGCGAATACTGGAGGTGAATGTGATTTTGGGGAAAATAAAGCTCGTTGCTGAAGACGGCAGCCAACTGGAAGCGCCTATCGCGTCATGTGAAAAAATAGACGGACATTGGCGAATATCAGAATGGGGGCTTACGCCCGCGCATTCCAATACATCCTTCGCCCCCGGCGAGGACAAAGGATGCCCATCCATCGTCCTGCGCGAGACGACTTTTTAACGCGGCGTTTTCGCTAAATCACAAATTCTACGCGCCATGTTTTGAAGGGAGACCTGCTCTTGTACATGACCTAGTTCAAACGCAATGCGAGGCATACCGTACACAACGGCGGAAGATTCGTCCTGACCCAAGGTAAGTCCGCCTTCTTTGTAGATTTCGCCGATTTGTTCGGCGCCATCCCGCCCCATACCGGTCATAATGACGCCGAGCGCATGGTTGCCGTACCATTTGGCGACTGAGGCGAAAAGTACATCGGCCGAGGGGCGATGCCCACTGACAAGGGGAGCATCGGTAAGATGAACGATGGCGCCCTGAAGACACTTTTCCACCTCGAGATGTTTGTTGCCCTGGGCTATAAGGGCGCGTCCGGCTTGAATGGCATCGCCTTCTTCAGCTTCTTTAACTTCAAGGGGGCAAATGCGGTCAAGGCTCCGCGCGAACTCAAGGGTGAAACCGGGGGGCATGTGCTGAACAACCACAATCGGCACCTTGAGGTCCGCATCGAGGTTTGAGAACACGAACCGAAGCGCGTCCGGACCGCCGGTTGAAATGCCTATGGCAATGATGTCGGTTTTGCCTGGGTTGCGCAAAGGCCGATGCATCTTTGCCGTACCACGCGGCGGAATAACAAGACCGTCTGCAGACTTAATGAATTGCGATTGGGTGGTTCCTGTCTGCGATGATCCGCCGCTCTTTGCGGACAGCTTTCCCGTATAATCAACAGGCGCCACTTTTTTGCCTTGTTTTTTGCGATACTGTCCGCCGTAGCCTAGAAGCATGTCGGTAAGGGAATCTTTCACCGTGTGAATGTCATCCGAAATGGAACCCGACGGTTTTTGAATAAAATCACTCGCGCCGAGCGCAAGCGCTTCCATGGTGATTTCCGCGCCGCGAGCGGCTATTGAGGAAAGAATAACAACCGGTATCTTGATGCCTTGTTTTCTGCGCTCTTTCAAAAATTCAATACCGTTCATTTCTGGCATTTCAAGGTCAAGCACAATAACATCGGGGTTGACGCGCGGAATTTTTTGAAGCGCGAATTTGCCATTCATCGCCTTGTCCGCCACCACAAGCCCCGAAGTGCTTTCTACCATGCGTCCTATCAAATTCCGCATCAACGCGGAATCGTCAACAATCAAAACACTAATGTCTTCAGCCATACATTATAACTCCTGCTTATGCGCCTCTTCGCGTACATGATAATCAACCATGAACTGAAACTACGCTATATCCACTTTTTATAAAAGGTTGACCATTGAGTTTTTACAAATTCAAACTTTGTATCCATACCGAACAGCGATTCCGAGTGTCCAATAAGCAGGAATGACTTTGGTGCCATTGCCTCCCAGAAACGCTTCATTACTGCGGTTTGAGCGGCTTCATCAAAATAAATAATAACATTACGGCAAAAAACAATGTCCAAATTATGCAACCCTGAATCATTTTTAAGGTTATGGTAATCAAAACGAACCTTAGACATCAGATCCTGTTTGATTTTGTAGCCTCCGCTCACCTTATCGAAAAATTTTTGCAGATAATTATCGGGTACGCTTACAACGCGGCTGTCCGAGTAGAAGCCTTCTTTCGCGGTCATAAGACATTTAAGGCTTATATCGCTGGCGATTACTTCAAATTTCCACGGCACGGGCAATATCTGACTCATCAACATTGCCAAGGTGTATGGTTCTTCTCCGGTTGAACAACCCGCGCTCCATATCCTGATGGTCGTATTGCCGAGAGTTTTTTTCAATCTCATCAGTTCGGGTACTATATAATGCTCCAACACATCAAAGTGAGCTTGATTGCGAAAAAAACGCGTCAAATTTGTTGTGATCGAGTCAAGGAAACTCTTCATCTCTTCCTTGTCTCTGGAAATGGTATTGTAATATGTCCGTACATCAATACTTTTTTCCCGCAACCGGTCTTTAAGTCGACTTTCCAAGATGGAGCGGTTCGTCGGCGTAAAATGAATACCGCTCTCATTGTAAATGAGGGTGCGGTATTGTTCAAAATCTACATTACTTAGAAATACCGTGTCTGCCATGATACCATAATTGTATTGTACTATTTAAGATTTGTCAATCAAAAAAAACACTTGAAAAAACGCTTGATGGAATTAATGAGAAAAATATTCGGCCCATCGCATCCGGCGCGGAGGACTTGTCAATCCGGTTCTCTCTTGGCATAATACTAGTACATGAATAAGTTTATCTTTGTCTCCGGCGGCGTATGTTCCAGCCTTGGAAAAGGCGTTGCCGCGTCCTCTTTGGGCGCTTTGCTTGAGTGCCGGGGGCTTAATGTCTGCATGGTAAAATGTGATCCGTATATCAATGTGGACGCCGGTACCATGAATCCATATCAGCACGGAGAGGTCTATGTTACCGATGACGGGGCGGAGACCGATCTTGATTTGGGGAATTACGCGCGTTTTACGAACAGCCCGTTGTACCGGGCGAATTCCATTACAACAGGACAAATTTACGACTCCGTATTGCGGAAAGAACGGGAAGGGCGGTACCTTGGACGTTGCGTACAGGTGATCCCGCATATAACAGACGAGATAAAATGCCGGATACTCGCGGCTCCGGATCAGGATACTGACGTGGTGATCGTGGAGATAGGCGGAACCGTTGGCGACATTGAATCGATCCCGTTTCTGGAGGCCGCGCGGCAGTTTATTCACGAATACGGCAAAGAGAACGCCCTGTCCGTACACCTGACGCTTATTCCGGAAGTAGGCGAGGGCGAGCTTAAAACAAAACCCACGCAACATTCGGTGAAAGCTATGCAGGAAATGGGGATACAGCCGGACATTCTGATTTGCCGCGCTCCGGTAACGCTTGACGAAGCTATGCGAAAGAAGATAGCGCTTTTTACCAATGTGGAAACCGAAGCGGTTTTTACTTCTTATAATGTTAATACCACGATATACGCCGTCCCCCTTGTGTTCTACGAGCAGAAGATGGATCAGGTTGCGCTGAAAAAACTGGGAGTGGCGAGCCGCCATTCCGATCTGAAGCCGTGGCGCAAAGTGATGGAAGAATTCGCGGCTCGCACGGGCAAAGTACGTGTCGGCGTGGTTGGAAAGTACATGGAACTGCATGACGCATATAAATCCGTATACGAGGCGATCTTCCATGCGGGACTTGAAGCCCGTGTGGAGGTTGAATTGGTGAAGGTGGATTCATCCCGCTTGGAGGATCCATCCGCAGCCGACGGCATTTTGGGCGGCGCCGCTGACGGCAACGGAGTTGACGGCATTTTGGTTCCCGGCGGCTTTGGACAGCGGGGCGTCAACGGTATGATAAACGCCGCGCAATGGGCGCGTGTACACAAGGCCCCGTATCTGGGCATCTGTCTGGGTATGCAGATCATGGTGATAGACTGGGGGCGCAATGTGCTTGGCTTCAAGGACGCCGACTCTACGGAGTTCGACCAAAACGCCAAACATCCGGTGGTGGATTTATTGGAAGAGCAGGTTGACGTGAAGGGCTACGGCGGCACCATGCGGCTTGGAAAGAGCGAGTCCGTTGCGGTTGAAGGGAGCCTGATTTTCGCCGCCTACAAGCAAAAGCGCATTTGGGAGCGGCACCGGCATCGCTACGAGTTTTCAAACCGGTACCGCGCGGATATGTCCGCGTCCGGGCTTAAACTGACCGCGTTTACGCCGGACGGGAGTCTGGTCGAGTGCGTCGAGTGGCCGGATCACCCGTGGGGCTTGGGCGTACAGTTCCATCCTGAATTTAAGTCCAAGCCTACATCGGCAAATCCGCTGTTCAGAGATTTTATAGCCGCGATACGGGACAGAAAAACCGGAGCGTGAGGAGATGGAGCATTGTAAAAACAAGTTGCGCGAATGTGGCTCTGCGGGCGGCGGCTCGGGCAGGTATGCCGCATCCCCGTGCGCCGGTTTCACCGCTCCCTCCCTTAGACGCGGCGTGTTCCATTGCTTGCTCCCTCTACTCCTGCTCGCGTCTTGTTCCTTTGATTACGGCGCGGTAATGGCGGAAGAAAGCGAACAGCCGGATATTATTATGAATGAGGTTGAATATGTGCGGGTGAGGAACGGCGACCCGATTGTACGGTTTAAGGCGGATACGGCGGAACGGTATGAAAAAAAACAGATTATGAGCGTATGGGAATTTGAATTTGAACAGTTCCAAAACCACGGGGAAGAGGTGAATATACAAGGCAAAGTGGGCGCGGCTCATGTTGAGATTGACACCGGAAACGTTCAGATGCGGGATGGCATCCGCATAGACGTCATCTCCGATGATATTTCCATTAGCACCAATATGTTGTTGTGGGAAGATAAGAACCGCGCCATTTCCGCAGGAAAGGAGGATGAGGTACGGATCGAACGTTCCGATGGAACGTCTTTTTCGGGAAAAGGGTTTTCCGCCAATGCCAGAGAGCAGATTTTTACATTTGACGGCGGGATACAGGGCGTGTACTTTGAGGAGGATGAACAATGAGCGAAGGAATCGTGTGTAAAATATTCGCGGCGCGGTCTGCGGCGCTGAGAGAAATTGGACGAGACGAGCGGAACATTTGTATATTCTTTCTTGCCGCCTTTGTTATTTCTATCGCGCCGCTGGGCGCGGATACGTTTACGTTCAGGGCGGATCAAATGAGCGGCGGACGAGCCGCAGGCAAGGAAACGATCATTTTGACCGGAAACGCCGAAGTGCAATCGGATAGCTTGGTGTTGAGGGCATCCAGAATTGAGATTTTGGGAGAGAACAACCGGTTTATTGATTGTACCGGCAATGTATGGGGGCAGGAGCAGGAAAAGGAGATTTTTTTCCAGACCGACAGGCTGCGCTATGACCGGAATTTGAAGATTGCGCGGCTTGAAGGCAACGCCTCGCTTGAGGATAGAAAAAATTCGATTGTTGCTAAGGGCAGATTCATTGAGTATGATGATGAAAAAGAGGTTACGATTTTTCAGGTGGAGGTCAGATTGTTTAAGGACGATCTGGTATGCCGCTCCCAATACGCGATGTACCGGCGCAAGGAGAAGCAGCTCGATCTTTCCGGTTTTCCCGTTGTTTTTAAGAAAGAGGATGAATTCCGCGCGGATCGTATCCGCGTTGATCTTGACACCGATGACGTTACAATGGAAGGTTCGGTGTCCGGTTCCATAAAAGGGTGAGCGTTTCGGCGTAAGACGGCGGTATGGAAACGAAAGAGTCTCTTGACAACGTCACCTATATATATATAACGCCTCTTGACAAGGAACCGGCGGCTCCGCCAACAGACAGCGCACCGGCCAAGCCCGTTCTCATCGCCGGACGTTTTACGCCGGACGTGGAGACGATGTACATATGGATTACCGGCGGCGAACCTGAACCGGAGGCTGAAGAAGAAAACTTTGCGCCGGCAGGCTCCCATACGCTTGCGGTGAACAACTTGCATAAGCGGTTTGGAAAGAAAGAAGTGGTGCATGGGATAGATTTTTCCATGTACAACGGGCAGGTGGTGGGTCTTTTGGGACCAAACGGCGCGGGCAAAACAACGACATTCTATATGATAGTGGGATTTTACCGCCCTACACAAGGCAATGTTACGATGGACGGTGTTGACATCACCCGCAAGCCAATGTACAAACGGGCGCGCCAGGGTATTGCGTACCTGCCGCAGGAAGCGTCTATTTTCCGCAAACTTACAGTTGAGCAGAACATTTGGGCGATTCTGGAGAGCAGGCGAGACATCAACTACCGGCAAAAGCGGCTACGGCTTGAAGAACTTCTCGAAGAGTTCGGCATCACGCGCCTGCGGAAGCAGCCCGGGCATACGCTTTCCGGCGGGGAACGCCGTCGCACCGAAATAGCCCGCGCTTTGGCAACGGAACCTAAGTTCCTGCTCCTTGACGAACCGTTTGCGGGCATAGACCCTATCGCCGTTTATGAAATCAAGCGAATAATCAGGCGGCTCGCGAAAAAAGGAATCGGCGTACTTATCACGGATCACAACGTGCGGGATACGCTAGAAATTACCACCGAAGCCTTCATCATTAATACCGGTACCATCGTCGCCCGAGGTGATAAAGACGCCATCCTTGCCAACGAAATGGTGAGGGAAGTATACTTGGGATCCGAATTCAGAATGTGAGCGCCGCGCCTTACTATTCGGCGTAAAGAGCGGATGGATTGGCGCTTTTTACGCTCCGTATGGGTTGATTATTTAAATCAATGCGTTTCCACACAACAGTAAAGGCTGAACGTTTCCGCGCTGTATCCTCTATTCACACAACGCTACGATTTACAAAAGTTCAAGCGCCGTTTATACCGGTGTGATTAGACGAAAGCCGGAGGTTGTTTGAGATACGGGAGTCTCTGCAAAGAGTCGCGGGAGTTTTTTGAAAAAGATACGGGAGTTTTTTTAAGAACGAACGGAGGATTTTCTCTTATTCCTTATGGTCAAGGCCTTTTCGGTCTTCACCTGGGTAATGTACGAGCCTCCGCTTCAAACTGATTAAGGATAAGTCACACCCTGATGATGTGCAACATATGCCGCAGTTATTCTAATCCTGCCATATATCCTCCCTACCTCCCCTTTTTTGCACGCGGTATGTGGGTAAATATACTGCTTCTTTTAGTTCTATGCAACAGCCGGAGGTTGTTTGAGATACGGGAGTCTCTGCAAAGAGTCGCGGGAGTTTTCTGAAAAAGATACGGGAGTTTTTCTAAAAATAAGCGGAGGATTTTTCTCTTCTCTCTTTCTATGGAATGAGCGCAATCCGCAAAGCGGCTCTCGCTGGAGCTTTGCCAAAGACAAAACTCCGTGCCGCAAATACGGCGCTCACGGAATGAGCGCGGATACGAGCGGACCCCATGTCCTTTCTTCCCGTTGTTTTCGATTTACGCTACGAAATACGCCGTCTTCCCGCTCTCACCAAACTCAAACTCGATCAGGTCTTTCTTCCTCTTGGTGAAAAACGAGTCGCGTAATTCTCCGGGTTCGCCGGCGGCGTTTCGCCCTGTCCCGTAACGCTGTACCAGATAGGCACCCCTTGTTCGCCGTGTCATGCGGGCTGCCCGTAACGTACGCGATCTTGATCCCCAACTCGTGCCGCCCGGCAAAGCGGGTCTCCAGCGTTACCTGCGCCGAGGGCGGCCCGGACGGGGCCGCAGTGGAGTCCGTGACTTTCAAAAATAACATGGAGTGCCTCCCCTTTGGAACGGCGGGACAGCCATCCGGTTTGCCGGGGATACTCTTTACGGGGTTTTTCCCCACAAATGAGAAAACGGCAAGCGTTTTGTTTATCTGGACAAATTTTCAGGTTGTCTTCATAAAGAAATGAAAAAAATTGATAAAAGCGGGGATTTGCGTGTTAGAGGCCGCATTGCCTCATTTTGAAAAAGTAACCCAAATCACAGCGGACTATCCGGCAGCGACAGTTATCGGAGGTCAGAACGGGGTTATCCATGAAAGAGAACAAGGCAGTTACTAGGCGGATCCGTTCCCGCCGCTTAAATGCCGGACGAAAAGAGATGCGGTAATCCGGACGAATTCATCCGGTACCGGCTGCAAAAACCGGAAGTACGCCC
This sequence comes from Treponema sp., assembly GCA_031283905.1. GTDB lineage: Bacteria > Spirochaetota > Spirochaetia > Treponematales > Breznakiellaceae > JAIRKH01. The sequence goes on from JAITAW010000162.1 coordinate 23,845, forward strand.
CGCGTATCCCCAATCGGCCACGGGTTCCCCGGCCACGGCTTGCCGGTAACGGCAAGCCGGCCAAACTCAAGCCGCGGACAAAACCGCCAATCGGACGGGCAAAAATTTATACCGATGAGGCCGCCGCCGCTCTCCGCCTCATCCGGGCCTTCTTCCGGTATAAACGCGGTCGGAAACGAAGTTTCCGCGACTCCCTACTCCCTTCGTCCACCGGCAGACGCCCTCTATCACCTCGGATGAATTCCAGTATCGCGAGTCTAGTCCCGCTGTAACATCGCAATCCGTGTATAGGCCGCGCCATGTCGTTTTACTTCAAAACGGCTGATTAAAGCGGCTGTTTATGCTACACTTTTCTCGTGCTTGGTTACAGACACGCCTTTCATGCGGGCGGCGGCGCGGACGTTCTAAAACACACGATGCTTGTGTTTTGCCTCAAATACCTTTGCCAAAAAGAAAAGGCGTTCCTCTATATCGACACCCATGCGGGAGCAGGTTCCTATGATCTTGCCGGCGGGTATGCGGAACAAAACAAGGAGTGGAAAACAGGCGTTGCAAAACTTATGGAAAAAGCCGGAAAAATAACACAATCTGAAACGCCTTCGGTGATCAACGACTATCTCTCGTATACAAAAACCGCCGCCGCTTATCCCGGTTCTCCGGCTTTGGCGCGGAAAATCCTGCGCCCCCGCGACAGAATCGTCTGCTATGAAAAGCACCCGGCGGATTTTCTTCTTTTGAGCGAATTGCTGTCTCACGATTGCGGGGCCGAGGCGAGAAACGCCGATGGATTTGAAGGACTCAAATCCTTGCTGCCGCCGCCTTCAAGACGCTCATGCGTGTTGATTGACCCCTCGTATGAGATGCGGGATGATTATGAAAAAACCGCTTCCGCCGTTATGGAGGCGCTTAGGCGTTTTCCAACAGGGCTGTACCTTGTGTGGTACCCGCTTCTTGTTCTGAACGGCGCGGGTGAAACGCTTAGAGACGCTCTTATGGCAATGTATAGCGGGAACCGGTGTTGCGCGGAACTCATTACCGGAGACAAGCGGCGGGAGATCGGAACAAAGCGCGGCGGCTTGTATGGAAGCGGACTTGTCATCTATAATCCGCCGTGGACATTGAAAGCCGCTTTGGAAGAAACGCTGCCTTTTCTGGCTGACTGCGTCAGCGCGGAGCATTGCGGCTACGGCTGCCAATGGATTGACCTGCGCAGCCCCGCGCAGTGAACGCGCTCCGGCATATTACGCCGTATATTGCAGCCTGTACAACTGCGCGTATACCCCGTCTTTTTTGATAAGCTCATCATGTGTGCCTTGTTCCGCGATACTGCCGTTTGAAAGCACGAGGATGCGATCAGCGTGGCGTATGGTGGAAAGCCGGTGCGCGATGACAATGGAGGTTCTGCCCGCAAGCGTCCGCGCCATACCGGCTTGAATGGCGCGTTCGGTTTCCGTATCAATGGAACTCGTGGCTTCGTCCAGTACAACGACGGATGGATTATGGGCGATGACCCGCGCAAAACTGATAAGCTGCCTTTGCCCGGAAGAAATATTGGCGGCGCCTTCGGAAAGCGTCGTATTGTATCCATCCGGCAATGTACGGATGAATGCGTCCGCGCAGACCGCGCACGCCGCTTCCCGCACCTCATCATCACTCATGGCAAGCCCCAGTCTGATATTGTCCGCAACCGTACCGGAAAACAAGAACACATCCTGCAAGACAGGCAGCACGCGGGAACGAAGCTCGTCAAGCGGAATGTCCTTGACCGGAACGCCGTCAAGAAGAATAACGCCGCTGTCAATATCCCATAGACGGGTCAGAAGGTTTGTAACGGTGGTTTTGCCTGCGCCCGTATAGCCCACAATAGCAACCATCTCGCCGGGGTTTACGGCAAACGTAAGCCCTTTCAGAACTTCCTCGCCCTGTTTGTAAGAAAACCATACGTTTTCAAATGCAACGCCGGCGATAGTACCGGCGGAAACGCCGTTGGCGGCGCCCGCTTTTCCCTTTGTTATATGATGAGTCCCGGCATCGGGAATGGCTTCATCCGTGTCGAGCAGCGTGAACACCCGCTCGCCGCCTGCCATTGCGGACTGGAGCAGCGTGAACTTTTCCGCAATATCGGTAACGGGATTGTAAAACATACTCACAAGGCTGATGAAGGCGATAAGGACGCCCAGTGAAAGCGACAGGTTAAGGATAAAAATCCCGCCCATAACAATGACAACCGCGGTAGTAGCGATGGAAAACCACTCGACAACCGGACGGAATGTCGCGTATACATACATTTCTCCAAGGTTTGCCTGCAAAAGCTCGTTATTGCGTTCGGCCATATCCTCGCCGCTCTTCTTTTCCGCGGCGAAAAGCTGAACCACTTGTACGCCGGAAAGCCGCTCGGACAAGTAGGCGGTTACCAGAGAAGAAGCCGTACGCTGCCTTCGGAAAGCATCCCGCGCCCTCACCCGCGCCCATGCGGTTATCGCAATCACCGGCGGTATCAGCACGATTACAAACAGCGCAAGCTTCGCGGACAGCAGGAACAACGTGATGAGCGATCCGATCATAATCGAGAAATCTTTGAGAAAGGCGGAAAGCGCATCGGTAAAAAATTGGTTGATCGTTTCAACATCGCCCGTCAAGCGGGTAACAATGCGCCCCACCGGATGACGGGAGAGGAACGCGCTTGACTGTCCGGCGGTTTTTTTGAAGAGCGCCAGCCGTATGTCCTTCATTATCCGCTGCCCTACGAGGGTTGTGGACCATATTTGAATAAAGGTGAATGCAAAAACAAGAATCAGCAGCGCAAGCACGATGACGACCGTACGGATAATAAAAGAAATGTCCCCCGCCCTCACCGCCGCTTTTTCCCGCATTGAGAGAGACGCGAGATCTTTTTCACGTATCGCCGCTTTGCCGTTTTCTGTTATAAAAAGGTCTTGTCTGTCCTGAATGACGGCCGCCGCCGCCGGATAAGAAGACGCGGCGTAATGAAACGCATACCACAACTCCGTTTCCAGAACGCCGGATTCCCTCAGTTCTTTTTCTACGTCAGCCCGCATTTTCGTGTTCTGATTTTGTAACACAAAGAACATGGAACCGATTTGTATGGCGCTTTTAGCGTTTTTGAACTCCGCAAGGGTATTTCGCGCTTCCGGAGACAGGTTGCCGCCGCCGCTTTTCTCACAAGAAAAAGCGATGAAACGGGCGAGAATGGCGTTGTCTATAACCCTCTGCTGCAAGACAGGAATGAGCAGTTCTCCTACGGTTGACGCGAGAAGCGCGACAATAATAAGCGCGGTCAGCCCGCGATATGGTTTGAGATAAGAGAGCAGGCGGGTAAAAATGACGCCGTCGTACTTTTTCACAATATCATCGGTCTCAAAATAGCCGGACATAGGAGAAAGTATATAGTGTTTTGGGAAAGGAAGCAAGGCGGAGTTGACGCCGGATGCCGCCGGCGTCAGAAATTATTTCCGGTACTTAGCCGAAAAGGGCATGATCACATCTTTCATTAAATTGGGTCCCAGAATAACCGAAACAAAGCCGGTAATATCTTCGGGGATTTCTCCGTAAAAGGCCTCCGCAATACCGCCCGCAATACACGCGATGGTGTCGCTGTCGCCGCCAATCGACACGG
>JAITAW010000200.1 GCA_031283905.1 Treponema sp.
GAGTGAGAGTTCACTCTAATAAGGAGTGAAGGCTCACTCTAGTAAGGAGTGAACAGCCGCAGGCTGTTTACTCCTTCGGCGTTGTATCAAGGGCGGGCGTACGGCTTTGTGCCTACAAGCGGCAGCAGCGGGCTGCCGGTAACAAAGGAAAACTTGCCCGTATGGGCGGTTTAACCGCGTAGCGGTTTATATAAAAGAGGACCCCATAACCGGTATCCTTCTTGGCGGAACGTACCGGTTACAGGGCGCACTAAACGTGGCTTTTACTTTATATGTTTTCAACTGGAATAGCAACACGTTTAGTCCTCTTCATTTTTTAGGAGGACAGTTATGAAGAAAAAACTGTTTCTTGCGGGAATGCTCAGTATAGTACTGGCATTCGGAATCATGGTCATCAGTTGTGATGACAAAGACGATGGTAATCCGTTTGAGGGGACATGGAGCGGAACAGCTAGTATCAGTGGTCAATCGGCGGCGGCAACTATAACGGCTACCGGCTCTACATGGAACTTTGTCTGCACGGCAGCCACGGTGAATGAGTCCGGTACATATACCTATTCTGGGAGTACTGCCACATTAAAATCAGGCACTACGACTCTCGGTACGGCTACGATTTCCGGCAAAAATCTATCGGTAAGCCTTATCGCCGGATCGTATTCTGGAGCAACAGGAACATTCTCAAAATGACCCAAAGATTCTAACAACAGAGCCGCCCGGATTCTTATGACCGGGCGGCGCGGGCTATGAAAACCGCGTAAAGGGCGCACGTCCGGTTGCGGTTTTCATAGCCTTTTTTTGCGGTTGCACCGGAAGCTATGCCGATGCAACGGAATCCACAATTTTCTTGAAAATAAACCTTGACCCGGAGCAGTGGCAAAAGCGTAGCGCGTATATGCGCTACTATACGCGCTAAAGGACAACGCATACGGAACCGGCTTGTGAGAAAAACGTAGAAAGTTATCAAAAGGAATTACACATACAACAGTATCGCCAGATATACGGCGCTAAAAACAACAACGCAGACTTTTCTGAAGGAGCGTTCCCGTTTGCTGCCTGTAACAATGTTCGCTATATGATACAATTTTCCGTCCAGAGGATACAGCCACGGAACTCCCTTGCGGTTGAACGTATCCGCGACTAAATGGCTTATCCAGCCCATACAAAAACCAAACCATATGCTGAATAGAATACTGGTCAACAAATTTGCGGGCATATACCCGATAATGTAAAGAACCGGCAACAGGATTATCAACAGCGCAAGACCGCTGTGCGTCCCCTTTCTATGGCGGGCAACGGGCAAGAGCAGCCGGATAAGACAGACAAGGGCAAACGCTGCGAGAACCGGAAAGAGGACGTTGACCGGACGGATCAGTTTGTCGATAAAGCATACATAGACGGCTAAACTTAATGACAATACGCCGAAAAGAGTCATTGCGGATTTCAGAAACAGCCGTAAAGCCCTGCCGCTCTTGCTGTTTGGCAGGTCTATATCCGGGCCGAGACTGCCCGCCACCGCAGGCAGCACGCCAATCAGCGGGTAGTAAACGTGCTGCGATTCTAGGCTAAAACCGAATTTTTTCTCCGCAATGCTTATGGCGACAGGAACGGCTCCGCTTAATCCTCCTATAATCATATGGGTATATCCATCCATGTTACAGGTTTCCTTCTTCAAAATGTGACACAAGTTTCTTAAACGCCTCGCTGTGTTCAATTTTCGATAGAACATCATCATCCGGCGGCGTTGCGCGCGAATCGTACGCAACGGGATCTTTGGAAGCGTCGAAGGCATCGCCGCCGTCATCCTCACGCGCCTGTATCGCGCCTCTGCTCAAGCGGAATGAAACGCCGTTGATAGTCAATTCGGGAAACCGCCGCCGGAAGCTCTCCAAAAGCTCTTGCTGCTTGGTCTGCAAAATCTGTATCCATCCCGGATGATCCGCCTCGATAAGCACGATGTTCCGCTCAAGCTCAACAATTTGGGCGTGATCCACCGCCGCGGGGATTCGCTGTTCTTTAGCAATCGCAGCCCACGAGGTGAATACCTTTGAAATGCTGCGGGCGTTGCGCCCGGTGTATTCATCGAAAAAAACTGAAAGAAGATCGCCCGCCCTTTTCATCATACCATCCTTGTCAGACTGCCGCGGGACATGTTGTAGACAATGGTGTCGGATGTACGATACCGTTCGTACGGTTCTTCCGGTAAAAACGTGTAAAACGCCTGATCGTATTCGGGCAGAACTTCAAGAAACTTGCGGCGTTTTTCGGGATCAAGCTCCAAAAGCACGTCATCCAACAACAAAACGGGCTTTCTTCCGCTCATATCTGAAAACCGCTTTGCTTCCGCAACGCGCAACAGCAAAACCAGAAGCCGCCGCTGTCCGGTGGAAGCGTTTCTCGCAAATTCAACGCCGCCGCAGGTAAACATATATTTATCGCGGTGGGGTCCCATCCGTGTAGCGCCAAAAGAAACATCTCCTTCGCGGCGTTTTTTTAATAGTTCGATGATCGTTTCTTCCTCCGGTTCTTCAAAATCATCAATGCCCGCGTCCGGTGCCGCGCCGCAACTTTTCCGCGCGTTCCACGAAGGCAGGTACCGTACTTCAATATCGTCAATACCCGAAACATACGTATATAACGGCGTAAACGTCTGTGAAAAAAGCCGCGCGGCATCGGCGCGTTTCTTCATAATATGTATGCCGTATTTTGCCAACTGCGGATCGAGCGCGTCAAGCATCCGCATTGTATAGGATGCGTCGCTTCCAGAGTCTTTCAGCACGCTATTTCTGGTTTTGAGGATTTTTCGGTAATTGCGGAGATCGTCCAGGTAAACGGGATCATAGAGGCTTTGGCTTTGATCGAAAAACCACCGTCTGTCTTCTGGAGCGCCTGCGGCAAAGATCATGTCTTCATGGCAAAACACAATGCACGGCGCTATAGATATGAGTTCTTTCCGGTCTTCGACTTTTTTTCCATCAACGACAACGGTCTTGCGGCCGCTTTCTATTTTCACCAAAATCTTTTCATACAGCGCCGGCGCGGCTTGCGCAGTCAGCGCTACCGGCGCACCAAACCGCGCCAGCGCCGAGCAACCTTTGACGGTCTTTTCTTCACCCCACTCGGCATAGCGGGCATCGCCGGCGATGTCTACGCCCGCAACACCGGCGTACTCGTTGTTACGAACAAGCTCGCGGTCATTCACCGAACGAAACGATGACGCGTACGAACAGAAATAGATGCCTTCAAGAAAATTGGTCTTTCCCTGTCCGTTTTCACCAACTAAAAAAATATCCTTCGCGTGAGTGTCAATTTCAGCGTCCCGTAAATTTCTAAAAGAGATAAAGCGCAATGATGATATAAGCATGTCGCCGGCTAAGGCTGCATGGGCATCACAACATGCAAGAAGTCGCTTTCCGGTTCCGGTTTAATGGTTACCGCTTTGCCGGGGTCGGTAAAATGGACGCTTATATCGTTGTCGCTCATCACTTTAAACGGCTCTTCCACATACCGGTAATTCATAGCGATTGAGATGGTACTTCCATCGTATTTGCACGGAATCTCTTCGTTTGCAACGCCGATTTCGCTTTCTTCAGACGCTATTGAAAGTACGCCGGGCGTCAAGGTCAAATAGATACGGTGCGATTTTTCAACAAAAAGCGACACGCGCTTGAGCGCGTCCAGCGTCTCAATGCGGTTTAAAGTAAAGCTCTGTTCATGACTTTCAGGAATAACGCGGTGGTAGTTGGGAAACTGCCCTTCAATCAGAACAGATGAAAGGTTGTATGAACCGAACCGTACAAAAATGATCTTATCCGTGACGGATATCGAAATAACCCCCTCGTCTCCCGCGCGCTTTATAATGATGCTCAGGATTTTCGGCGGCACAATAACGTCTGAGAAATCAGGCGCGTCATCATCAATTTCCTTGCTTATAAAAGCAAGCCGTCTGCCGTCCGTCGCTACCATGTTCAGTTTTGATCCGTTTTTTTCAAATAAAACGCCGGTCATAAAATAGCGCGTCTCGTCATCGGAAACCGCGAATACGGTTTGATGTATCATTTCTTTAAAATTCTTTATAGGTACGGAAAAGAATGACTTTTCATTCGGTTCTGGAAACACGGGGAAATTCTCGGAAGCAATGCTTCTAAGCTGGAACTTGACCTTCTTGGTCGTTGGTTTTATGATGACCATCGTGTCAATCTGCTCAAATTCCAATTCTCCTTCCGGTATGGAAGACAAAATTCCCAAGAATTTATCACAGAACACAGTCGCGGCGCCTGGTTCTATTACGGAAACCGGAACCTTTGTTTCAAAGTTGACCTTTATATCGGTGGCTTTGATGACCAGCGTGTCATTCGCCGCTTCAATATAAATATTTGACAGGATAGAGATGGCGTTTTTTGAAGCGATGATTTCCTGCGCTATCCCAATCTCTTTAAGCAGAACGCTCCGTTCACAAGAAAATTTCATTTCTTTCTCCTTTCTCTTACTATTATAAAAAGTTATATATATATAATAATAGTAATAATAAGATACCGTAACATGTGTATAAGGGGTCTATCTTGTTTTAGCTTAAACTATTGCGGTTTACACAAATTTGGGATAAGACTTCCTTTATTCCACAGTACCCACCGTTTTTTTTATAGATACACCGGTTTTACCGTAGTATACATAAAAATTCACAAATTTACAAGTGATATTTTTATAAGCTTTTGTTTCAAAACCGGCTGATTTTGGAACAACTTCGTTTATAGTTACGCTTTGGCGTTATACTCCTTTATCATTCTGATAAGGCTCTGTATGGTTGAGTCAAGCGTAGGGTCTGCTTGTATACGTTCCCTGATCTTGTTGCATGAGTGCATCGCGGTTGTATGATCCCGTCCGCCGAAAGCCTGCCCTATCTCGGTTGTAGAAAATTCGGTGATTTCACGGGAAATATAGATGGCGAGCTGGCGTGGAAACACCACATTCTGGGACTTTTTCTTTCCTTTCAGATCATTGGGCGTTATTTTGAAATGTTCTGCCACAACCCGCTGAATAACGTCTATAGACATGTTGGTCTGCTTGGGAGCCGCGAATACGTCTTTGAGTTGTTGCCGCGCAATTTCAACGGTTATGGTCTTTCCCACCAGATCGGCATAGGCTACCAATGTGGTGAGGGCGGCTTCAAGATCGCGGACATTCGAGGAGACGTTTTTGCTTATAAGCGCGATCACTTCATCGGGAATGGCTACATTTTTCGATTCCGCCTTTTTTTTGAGAATAGCGTAGCGGGTCTCGTAATTTGGCGGCTGAAGGTCTATGTTGAGACCCCGTTCAAACCGGGATCGCAAGCGGTCTGAAATTTTTTTCAATTCCGTAGCCGGGCGGTCACAGGTGAAAACAATCTGCTTGTTTGATTCGTACAAGGTGTTGAACGTATGAAAAAGCTCCTCCTGAAGCCCTTCTTTTTCCTGTACAAAATGAACGTCGTCCATAAGCAGTACGTCAACATACCGGTATCTTTTTTTGAAGGAACTCATGTTTTTTTCTTTAAGAGCATCGACATACTCGTTGAGGAAGGCTTCGGTGTTGATATACACAATTTTTGTGTCAGGAGTATGGGCGTACACATAGTTGCCAATTGCCTGCAATAGGTGCGTTTTTCCAAGCCCTACGCCGCCGTACAAGAAAAACGGATTGTAGGTGACGCCCGGATTCTTCGCTATTGCTAGCGCCGCGTTCGCCGCAAAGCTATTGTTGTCCCCGATGACATAGGCGTCGAAGCTGTAATCCGGTTTTAATTGCGGATGCCTCTTCTGGGCGCGGGGCGCAGGCGGAACCATTGGAGCGTCTGTGTTTTTCTCTTGATGTGAGACATCGACCTCCTGCTTCTCCACTTTTTCTTTAAATTCACCGGATGATTCCGTTTCTTGAGACGCCAGCTTAGTTTGCTCTGATTGAACTGTTGTTTTTTTTGGTTGCTGAACAATCTCAAAAACAAGCGTCATGTCTTTTTCTATTATCAGCTTGAGCTTTTCTTCAATGCGGGTTTTATACCGCCGTTTTATTTCTTCACGGTAAAAATTTGACGGTACGCCCAAAATGATGGTGTTTTCCGTTGCGCCTCGGTACTCTAGAAGCGTGAACCAACGTGAAAATTCCTGTTCCCCGAGTTCTTCATACATTTGATTTAAGGTTTCTTTCCAAAAAAATTCATAATCCCAGTCAGCCATGATATGTCCTTATTTACAGTGAGTTTTGCCGCCCGGCGGCAACGTCCCTCTTGATGCATTCCTTTGCGTAACGAACCGCGCAAGCAACGCTTACAGGACGCTCTACTTCAACGAGCGCCCCTTGAGGGCGCGGGCATCTTACCGCCCCGAAAGCTCTGGAAACCCAATGCGGGGGCATTCAAAGCTTTTTTTATATAAATTCATAACTATTCACAAGTTTTACACAATGGATGGTAGTATAGCATACTCGATGATTTTTGTCACACCAGATCGCGGAATTTTTTATTTTTATATCAATATATTGTATAGTAATAAGTTATATAAAGTATTAACATGTTTTCAAAATTAAGATTGTGAATTCTGTCTGCCTTTTCTCTTGTTTAGCGGTTTTTAACGTTAAATAAACAAGTTTATTCACAATTTATACACAACTACGTATCACTATACAGTAGTACCGTCTTTGGCGCGGGTTTTTACGGACATGCGTTTGGCGGACATACGTTTATGACGAACGGCGTTCTCCATGAACGCTTTGCTTCGTTGTGGGATCAAGCGGGAGAGCTTCAAGGGTGTAGATAGTTAAAGAAGCGGGGGTACAACCTGGAACATGACTTTATGTAATCCGTCCTGCGCTATACCCCGCCTGAATCCTGGCGGGAGTTTTTTTGTTCTTTGTCCGAAATGAGGACTTTATCAACGATAACGGGGGTAAACTGAGAATTGCTGGGGTATTGCGCTCCCCCGTGATGAGACATTTCAAAAAGTAACCGAAAAGGTTTAGGTAAAACATTTTGAAAATGTACCTTTAGCCTTGTGGACAGCCAAGAGCTGGTCGATGGCCTGGTTAAGGTTATACCG
>JAITAW010000203.1 GCA_031283905.1 Treponema sp.
CACTTGTAGATTTTTTGCATGAATATGCAAAAAATCCCGATTATCGGGGCTGCTGCGGACTAAAGTCCGATGGCAGTTTGCAAGGTAAAATTCACTTTCGTGAATTTTTGTACGATTTTGCGCTGAAGCGCAACAAACTGCTAGGGTATTACGGCATTGCGGACATAAAGAAGATCTGAAACGGATAAGGGAATCGCTGAGACGGCGGATACGGCAAATATACTGTAAACGCCGGAAACAGGCGCGGACGCGGATTGTGAACCTGATACGGTTAAGGCGTGCAATGGGAAACCCCCGGAAAGGCTACCGGGTGATTTCCAAATCCGGTCGAGCGGAATGCTCACGCGAGACTCATTGAATGGCCGTATATGGAACCGTACGCACGGCGGCATGGGAGGAGACTGCCCAACTAATGGGCAGTCTCCTCCCCGATCGGTTTCAACTTGACAAGGACAGGCGTTTGTAGTAGTACTTTTTGTAAAGGAGTACCGTCCGTATGAAAAAAACGCGAAAGGCTTTTTTGGTTCCCCATCCTCCGCTGATTGTGCCCGGCGTGGGAAAGGGCGATGAGATTCCGGCTACGCGGGATGCGTATATACGGGTTGTGGAAGAAGTCATCGGGGAAAACCCTGAAACCGTCATCATCATTTCACCGCACGGCGTTTGCTACGCTGATTATTTCCATATTTCACCCGGACCATCCGCAACAGGGGATTTTGGCGCGTTCCACGCCCCGAATATCCGTTTTTTCGTGCGGTACGATGAGGCGTTGGCAAGCCGTATCGGCGAGACGGCTGAAAAAGCGGGCGTACACGCGGGAAAACTCGGAGAGCGGGACGCCGGATTGGATCACGGGGTCATGGTTCCGCTCTATTTTTTACAATCGCCGAGGATAATCCGCGTAGGACTTTCCGGCTTGCCGTTGATTGACCATTACCGGTTCGGCATGTGCATCAGGGAAGCGGCGGACGCGCTGGGGCGGGATGTCGTATTACTAGCGAGCGGCGACATGTCTCATAAGCTGAAAACGGACGGGCCCTACGGTTTTGCTAAAGAAGGAGTCGAACACGACGCCTTTGTCAAAGAGTGTATCGAACGCTCTGATTTTAAAAGCCTTCTAGCGGTCGATCCCGCGCTCCGCGAACGCGCCGCCGAATGCGGCTTCCGCAGCCTCGTGATCCTCGCCGGCTACATGGACGCCCTGCAAACCCGCTCCCGCGTTCTGAGCTACGAGTGTCCCTTTGGCGTGGGCTATCTCACGGCGGCGTTTTCAGGCGACAACGCCGCGCCTTCTCTCTTGCCCGCGCTGCTTGATGAACGAAAAGCCCGCCTTGCGCGAAAACGCGACACGAACGACCCGTATGTACGGCTTGCGATTAACGCCATTGAGTGTTTTGTGAAAACCGGAAAGATCATGGCTCCGCCCGCGCCGTCCAAAGGCATACCCGCTGAAATGCTTGAAAAACGCGCCGGAGTGTTCGTGTCTGTTAAAAAAGACGGCGCATTGCGCGGCTGCATAGGAACAATAGCGCCTGTACGCAAAAATATAGCATTGGAAATCATCGAAAACGGCGTATCCGCAGTCTCACGGGATCCGCGTTTCCCACCGGTTGAAGAAGAAGAGTTAGAGTCGCTCACCTATAGCGTAGACATCCTTTCCCCGCCCGAATCAATCAACGATCCCGGCGCCCTTGACGTTGTGAAGTATGGCGTTATTGTGAATTGCGGGAACAGGCGGGGTTTGCTTCTGCCCAATCTTGATGGAGTGGAGTCTGTGGAGGATCAAATTTCCATCGCTTTGCGGAAAGGCGGGATACAACCCTATGAGCCGTATACCCTTGAACGGTTTGAAGTTACGCGCCATACATAATATGATGCAGAAAGAAGCGCTCTTTTACGAAAAAAACGGTGAAACGGTAACATGCGGACTCTGCCCCCGGCGGTGCGTCCTCCGGGAAGGGCAGACCGGTTTTTGTTCCGCGCGAGTCAATTCCGGCGGGACGCTGTTTGCCGAAAACTACGGACGCATATCCTCCATAGCCCTTGATCCGATAGAGAAAAAGCCGCTCAAGCGCTTTTTTCCGGGTTCCGTCATCCTTTCAGCAGGCAGTTACGGCTGTACCATGTCGTGCGCTTTTTGCCAGAATTTTTCCATCTCCCAGATGAAGCCCCGTACGGATTTTCTGCCTCCTGAAAAACTGCTTGAAGCCGCGTTGTCCATCCCCGGAAACCTCGGCATCGCCTTCACCTACAACGAACCGTTCACCGGCATAGAGTACATTCTTGACGTTGCGCCCCTGCTTCGGAAGCGTGGCTTAAAGACCGTACTGGTAACAAACGGCATGATTCTGGAAGAGCCGTTGTCAGTCCTGCTTCCGCTGGTTGACGCCATGAACATAGACCTCAAGGCATTTTCGCCAGAATTCTACCAAAGGCACAACGGTTCGTTTGAGACGGTTAAGAAAACCATAGAAACATGTGCGCAAAGCTGCCATGTTGAAGTAACAACGCTGATTGTGCCGGATGAAAATGACAGCGAGGAGGAAATGGCCGCGCTTGCCGGATGGCTTGCTTCGGTTCCATCCGCATCCGGCGGCATTCCCCTGCATATTACGCGGTTTTTCCCGCGCTTTAAGATGAAGGACAAACAGCCGACGCCGCTTAAAACGGTTTTCTCGCTGGTGGACAGAGCGAAACAACGGTTGACGTACGTGTATGCGGGGAACGTGAACTGAAAGAAGCGCCGTAGGCGCTACGGCGTGGCGGGACAATTCGGGAGCTGAACGCGGCAAACGGCATTTTTTTAACGCCAAAACCTGCGGAACCGCTTGAATTTATTTTCTGGACTATCTCCTCAGGGCTATAACTTGGCGCTGAGCGCCGGAAAATGTGCATGGTCTTTCTCCGTCTCTATTTCCAAATTTTATTCGCAACGGGATCTAATACCGCGTCCTAGCAGTTTGTTGCGCTTCAGCGCAAAAATCGTACAAAAATTCACGAAAGTGAATTTTACCTTGCAAACTGCCATCGGACTTTAGTCCGCAGCAGCCCCGATAATCGGGATTTTTTGCATATTCATGCAAAAAATCTACAAGTG
>JAITAW010000010.1 GCA_031283905.1 Treponema sp.
GCCGATTCTGGGAAGTATCGCCGCCGGTACGCCCATCTTTGCGGAAGAGAACTATGACGGCGTTATCACCATGCACCGTTCCATGTTGAAGAAGGGGCGCAATTACTTTGCCCTGCGAATACGAGGCGATTCCATGGAAGGCGCTGGTATTTTTGAGGATGATATTGCGGTGATTGAGCAGTGTGACGCTGTAACCAACGGCGAGATTGCGGCGGTACAGGTGGATGAAGCCGGTTGCGCGACCGCTCCCATAAAGCGGTTTTTCAAAGAATCGAACCGCGTCTGCCTCGTGAGCGAAAATTCAAAATACCCGCCTCTGTATTTTTATCAAGAGGGAAATCAGAATGTTCATATCCTCGGCAGACTGGCAACAGTCATCCGTTCTTACTAATGAAACGTAATGGAAGCGAATTTTCTCTTTCTCGGTCCTGAATTAGGCGAAAAACAAGACGCGGTTGACGAAATCTGCGCCAAATTGAAAGGCACTGGCGTTTCAGCCGCTGTTGGCGCTCTGGAAGAGACGGCTTTCTATGCGGGGGAGACGCCGATGCGGGACATTGTTTCCGTACTGCGGAATGGCTCCCTTTTTTCAGATACTCGCCTTGTTTTTATCAGAAATGCGGAAAACATCAAAAAGAAAGAAGAGATAGACGCGCTCGCCGCTTATATTGTTGATCCCGCAGATAACACGACGCTTATCCTTTTGTCCAATGAAAACAGCATTGCCAAGCCCGTTGAAAGCGTAATCCGCCCGAATGGAAAGCGAATTTTCTGGGAAATGTTCGAAAACCGTAAACACGAATGGCTTGTGAAATTTTTTAAGAGAGAGAGTTTTTCCATAACCGGAGAAGGCGTTGACACTATCCTCGAACTGGTGGAGAACAACACCGAATCCCTGCGCCGGGAATGTTCGCGGCTGTGCCGGTTTATCGATTCATTAGGCAAAGAGAAAACTATTACCGCTGAAGACGTGGAAAAATGGCTTTCCCACACGAGGGAGGAATCCGCGTTCACCTTGTTTTCACGCATCGCCCATGCCGATCTCTCCAAAAGCCTTGAGTCCCTTCACGCGCTGCTCCTTGCCAAAGAAGCGCCGTCCGCGATTTTTGCCGGTTTGACGTGGTGTTTCCAGAAACTGCGCGATTACCTTTTCCTTATGGAGGAGCGGCCCGTCAATGACGCGGAACTTAGACAAATCGGACTCGCGTCTCCCAAAGCGCGCCGGGACTACGAACAAGCCGCCCGCTTCTACGATACATGGTCTGTAGACGCCTGCCTCTCCCTTACCGCGGAATACAACGTACTGGTGCGCTCCGCTGGTCAGGGGCTTGAAAACTTGCTCATGGACAGGTACGTGTACAAGTTATGGGAGGCCGGGCGGCGTTAACGGCGCGTTTAGCGCGCTAGCAGTTTGTTGCGCTTCGCGCATAAAATCGAATAAAAATGCACTTTCGTGCATTTTACCTTGCAAACTGCTAGTGAGGGCAAAAAATACTTCGCATAACGAGGCTGTCGAAGAAGGAACCCTTGGTTTCCTTCTTCGCAACCGCAAAAATGTCATATACAGCTCGTGTCTTGGTATGGGCCGGTTCCGCTTCCCCATCCCCGCCGCTTCCGCCTTATAGTTCCCCGAATGAAGCCGAATCAGGTAATAAAACCCCGCTTTTTCCAGATAATCCATCAATTCCGATGACGCTTTGTTCCGGTCACATAGAATCATTTCCCGCCGTTCCACCATCGGCCTCTTCAGTTCCTTGATATGTTCCTTCGCCTTCCCGTACTTGTTTCCACTTTCCCCGTATATCCGCCGGTTCCTTTCACCGTCCGGTATTTCCACGCGACTCCCGTCTGCTACCAGTACTGTCATTCCCCGCCGCCGTTGCCCCAGATAATCTTGCTTGCTCACCGTGTGTTCCTCGTCCCCGACATCCTGGAAATAACGACCTGATTCCATGTCCGCCGTTAATCCTTTTTTCCCCAGAGTACCGCACGGTATATTCTCAAGCGACCCGGCCCGCCCCCGTGTCTAACCGCTCCGATCCGTCGGCAACCGGGCCGCTCCGTGTATCCATTTACCGGCTATAAGCCGTTTCACTATTTAAACCGTTCCATCTCCTCCCAATGCTTCATAGCTCCTTGATTAAGAATACTCTATTTTGAGAACTTTTGTCTTAAGTTTATGATGTTTGGCCTGTCCCTTCCGCGTCCCGGTAGCGGAAATACCCGACAATCTTGCGAATGGCGGCGTAATTAAAATAGGTAAACCTCCGGCAAATCGGGGGACTCAAAGGGTTTGACAATTCCTGGATAAAAAAATAAACCTCCTATCAGTGAACCGCCAAAGTTCAAACGATAGGAGGCGGTAATGCAAGAGGTAAAGGGTCTACCGCATAGCGTATGGGAACGCGAGTATCATGTGGTATGGATACCAAAATATCGCCGGAAGAAATTATACGGAGAGTTGGGGGAATATCCGGGAGAACTATTTCATGAGTTGGCACGGCAAAAGGAAAGTAAGATATAGGAAGGCCGTTTGTGCCTGGCCCATATCCATGCGCCGATAGAGACACCCCCGAAATACTCGG
>JAITAW010000026.1 GCA_031283905.1 Treponema sp.
GATTGCGTCAATCTTCTCATGGATTACTTGAGGGTCATCCGGTGCGGTTCCGTCTTTGTCATCCGCAACAACTACTGGGGCGAGCCCAAGGATTTCCTGATTTACGACGCCATGATGAAGAAGCCGCAAAACGCGGAATCGAGGATTAGCGGAACGCTTGACTTCCCGGCGTTGAACGACCTGATAACTCTCGCGTTCTACTCTTACGGCAAGACGCTGCCGGAGGCGGCGGGGATGCTGAACGCATTCAGGCGGCAGATATTTTTATCGTGGAAGAACAAGGCGTATGAGATGTTCGAGAGCGCCGGGCTGTTCGCGGACAGTCCTGTATTGACGGAAAACGAAAGCTGAGGCGGTATGGATGGCCGGATTTGAAAATTCACTGAGGGCGGCGTCACAGGCAATCTTGAAACGGGAACTTACGGAAAGCGAGCGCGTCGAATTTCTTGAACTAGCGGGGGCGATTGGCATGAACAGCGTCGAGGATTATCTTTACATGCTGATGGTGTTCAAGCGCAACGAGGACAAGGTTAGCGACGCTATCGCCGGTTTCAAGGATAAAATGGAGGATCGGTTCGACGAGATGGGCTTGCTTGAGAAGAAAATACACGACACGCTCGAAAGCTCGATATCCAGGGTTCTCGGAGATGGGGCGCGGGAGATTGGGCGGGACATGGGAAGCCATATCGCGGAAGGAGCCAGGGATGTGCTTGCCGCGAACGAGGAATTTCATTTTCTTCGAGGGCAGACATGGATGATATGCCTCATAACCCTGATGACGACGCTCGCGTATTGGCTCGGCACGCTGAACGTCTTGCGGGTCGAGGGAGACTTTACGTTTCTCAAGGCTCTGCTCACGCTTCCGGCGGGATGCGTGGCGTTTGTCTGCGCTTCCTCTTATACCGTAATGTGGGCTTTCGACCATTGGCGTTTGGTGAAAAGGCGTATTTCCTATAAGGTGGTTCTCGCGCTGCAGGCGCTGCTTCTGCTCGCGCTTATCTCGCGTTTGCTGTAGTAATTGGCTCGCGCCGCGGCTGAAACAGAGCCGTAAAACCAATATGCTAAAAAGACGGGCGGCCGGGGTTATTCGCCAAACGGCCGTCCGCCGCGCTAAGAGCCTGTACGCGGCGTCTAGCCCCCGCTCACATACAGGCCGGTAACGGCAAAGAGTTTATTTCGTACCTTCCGGCTTTTCTTTCTTGAAATCGAAGAAATCTTCCCGTATTTCTTCATTGCGCTGTTTTCGATACTTGTATTCCGCTATGATATGCGGCGGAATCTCAAAGCCGTTATCCCTCTTGATGACTCTCGATATCTCGGAACTGCTCGTCACGCCGCTCCGCCATATTGCGTCGATGAGGCCGCGTACTTGTTTTTCTGGAATCAATTACGTTCCCTCCAATCATTTATCGGATTGCGGGTAAGTTTGTGACACAGTCTTAGGCTCTGCACATTCACCAAATACGGCTCCTCCGATAATTAACACGGCGCCAATGATTTGAATAGGTCTCATGGTTTCCTGCAAAAGCAGGACGGAAAAGATGATAGCCGACAACGGTTCTATGTAGCCGCAGATTGCCACTGTCTGTGCCGGCAGATGGCCAATCGATGAAAAATATAAATAGCAGCCGATTCCTGTATTGAACAAGCCGAGCATCAAAATTGGCGCCCAATCTACGCTTGTGACAGGGAATAAAAACCCTTGTTTTAACCCTACAAAGGCTGCGACTGTCAAAAAACTGATGGAAAGCTGTAGTGTAGAATTTTCTAAGCCCTTAATATTCTCCGCTTTTTTATTGAAAATCACCATAAAAGCATACATGACGGCGGACATTACTCCACAGAACAATCCCCATCTGGTTTTCCCCTCCTGAAACGCATGAGCGTTGACGAGAAATATTCCGCATAAGACCGCAAAAAAGCTGATCGCTTTAAGCAGAGTCAACCTCTCATGGAACAGAAAAGGAGAAAGTGTCATAACGATAACCGGCCCGCAATAGTAGGCAAGCGATGCGATGCTGACACCGATCTGTTGATAGGCTTCATAGAGGAACATCCAGCTTGTGCCCATAGCTATGCCGGATATGGCAAGAAAAAGGAACTGTCGTTTATGTAGCCAAAAAATAAAACATACTCTTGTCAGTAAGGAAAGCGCAATCAATAAAATGCTGCCGATAAGCGTCCGCAAAAGGACAATTTCGTAACTGCTGAGTGAAATGTGGCTGGCGATGATACCGTTAGAACCGAATAACAGCAGCGCGAGAATGTACTTGAAGTAGGCGTTTTTCATGGTTTCGTGTCACACCTCGATGATCGTTGGCGTATGCTTCACGAAAGTCAAAAAAACATTGACAATCTGCTCCGTTCGTACTTTCATGTAACCTGTTGTGGTACCGTCGCTACATCCATACCATTCTTCGGTGAGCACATCTTTGTCAAAGACAACCCGTACATCGTTTTCTCTATCCAAAAGAGCGCTGAACACAGTTGCCGCACCGATTTTTGTTCCTAACATAGCTTCCATTTTTTCAGAGGGAACGAAGGAAACTCGGGCAATACCAAGGGCATTGCTGAACTCCTTAGAGCGAAAGGGCTTATCTCCTCTTGTAATAAAAAGATAAAAATTGGTCTGCTGTCGATTACAAAGGAATAGTGTCTTGACCATCTTCATATCCAGTTTTGCGTCAATCTGAACACAATCATCCATACTTATCGCCTCATCAGTATCTACACGATCAAAAGGAATGCGCAGGCACTCCAGCGTTTGATAGATAGACCTTTGGAGAGGTGTTTTAAAGGCTGTCGGCGTCGTTTTTTGAATTTCGCTTATATAGAACATGATTCTTGCCTCTTTTACTTGAAATATTTGAGAATATATGTATCATATCTTCATCAATTACAAAAGCGAATGTTTGTCATAGATAAAATGACAAAAACAGATGAAAGAAGGGCAACGCCGCATGGATATGAACATTCAAAAATATATGGCGTTTATCAAGACGGTGGAATACGGAAGTTTTACAAAAGCCGCCGAAGCGTTGGATTATTCCCAATCCGGCATCAGTCGGATGATTAACGACTTGGAAAAGGAATGGAAAGTATCTTTGCTGGAACGCGGGCGCACCGGAACACGTCTGACTTCCGACGGACTGAAACTGCTTCCACGCATCCAAAATGTCTGCGCGGAATACCAGAAGCTACAAATGCTGGTGGATGAACTGAACGGCCTGCAATCCGGTCTGATTCGCATCGGCACATTTTCCAGCGTGGCGACGCACTGGCTGCCGAACATCATCAAGGAATTTCAAAAAGATTATCCCAATATCGACTATGAATTGCTTTTAGGCGATTATACGGAAATTGAGGAATGGATTTTAGAGGGGCGTGTGGATTGCGGTTTCTTAAGATTACCTGCCCACCCTGATTTGGAAACCATATTTTTAGAACAGGATAAACTACTGGTCATTTTGCCGGAGAGCCATCCTTTGGCGGGGTGTGAACGTTTCCCTGTAGAAGCCTTGTGTAATGACCCGTTTATGTTGCAGGAAAAGGGTGCGAAAGCCGAAGTTTCAGAAATTTTTGAACGGTACAATCTAACCCCAAAGGTACGTTTCACTACTTGGGACGATTACGCAATTATGTCTATGGTGGAAAGTGGTCTGGGTATCAGCATCCTGCCACAACTAATCTTAAGGCGAGTGCCTTACCATATTGTTACGAAGGAATTGGATATGCCATCTTATCGGAATATCGGCCTTGCTCTGAGGGATAAAAAATCTATCTCCTTAGCTATCAAACGGTTTATGGAATATTTACAATATCGATAAAAAAACAGCGCAGCCCCAAATTCGGTTCAATAGTTTCAATGAACTTGTATTTTATTGTGCTTGTGGCGTCATATAAATTACACTTAC
>JAITAW010000064.1 GCA_031283905.1 Treponema sp.
TCACGGCTTTCGCGGCCTAAAAATGCGTAAAGTCCCGCCACCTGGCACGGACAGCCTGAAAAAAGCACATGTTCTTTCTGTTCAAGCAAGGTTTTAATTTTAAAGAAAGAGTCGCCGGCATCGCTTTGCACGTATTTGCTGCCGCGCATTTTTTCAAAAACGCGCCGGTCGTTTGTAACGGCGTGATAAACCGAGCGGAAATCTTCCGCGAACACCGCGCCGCAAACATAACCGCCTTTTTCAAAAATGTAGTCCGCAAGCAGCGTAAACATACCGCCGCTCGAACTTTTCATGCGAATTTCATCGCTTGCCATAACCGCATAGCATTTCGGAGACGTTTCGTTATCACACGCCGGATTTATTGCGGGGCAGACTTTAACGCAAAGCCCGCAGCCCGTGCAGTTTCCCTGAGCGGCCGGCCGGTAAAATCCGTCATTATCGGCCCGCATTTCTATTGCGTCCACCGCCTTTTCTTTACAGATGTTTTTGCAAGCCCCGCAGCCGGTGCAGATTTTATTTGATACTTTTTCTGTTACGTTGTTCATTTAACAAAATTTCCCTTGCGCCGCCTGTTTACGCGGTTATCCCTTGACGTATAACCCTATCATAACCAATCGCAGATTTCATTTTTTAGTATCGGTATTGAGCCAGTTTTTACCCTAGAAGCGCCAGCGCTTCTCCATTGATTACAAATCCGGGCGGAAGTCCGCAACTGGGATTCAAAGTTATCTGGAAGGGCTTACAATCTGGCCTCCGGGGATGGCAAGCGGTTTTGGTGGACGTACCATTGCTTTCCTGCAAGAGAAAAATAACTGTACAATAAACGCCCGGCGCCGCATGCCCCCGCGCAACAAACGAAACTATCTATTCGCTAATTATATATATGAAGAATTAAATTGGGCCTTCTTGGACTTGAACCAAGGACCGACGGATTATGAGTCCGCAGCTCTGACCAACTGAGCTAAAGGCCCCTCTTTTTGAATACTTATAACATGAAACACAAAAAAAGTCAAGAGGGTGAATTGCGCCATGTTAAATTTAACCATAATGGCAGGATAAAGGTGTAGGAAGACAGTTACGGAGGAAAACGAGCGCCTATATCCGATAAGCGAAGAAGTGTTTAATCAGAAAGTTTTGCCCGATGACATAGAAGGCCAATACGTCTGGAAATGGGGTCCGCCCAAAGTATCGCGTTACAAAGCGTTTTACGGGATACCGTCTATCCTGAGAAGCGGACTCCAAGACGGGATTTGCCGTGGGAATGCGGCTATTGGCACGTGGTATACGGCCGGTTTTCATAGGGAGAAAGGAGGACTACGGGCAAAATCCGTCAAGCCTTCAGGAGGGGAACGGGACGGGATGTCTCGAAGCGATGATAGACGGCACGGCGGTGAAAGTCTGCGGTTACGGCGGTCCACCGTCATCGGGCTTCCGTTTGCGCGAAGCCGGACGCCGCTTCTCTTAGGATTTCATTCACCTTCCGCCGCGCCTTGTTTTTTTCCGCGGGCGGGCCGGCTCTTCCTCGCGTGTCCGGAGAAGAAGGCTAATCCGCTCCCCCGCTTCCGGGACTTGCCCCGCCCGCCCGCCTCGGCTTTGCATTCCTTGGTATACGCCCGCCGTTCTTTGTCTTCTTTTGTTTTGTATCTGCCAGTGCGGCTATATGGCGCAAATTTCGCCGCGCTCTATAGACAAACCGATCTTTTCACTCTTAAAAGCCATGTCTGCCTGAACAGCCCACGCCGCTATTCCCCACGGGATCGCAACTTTCATTCGTCGCGCTTCCGCCCTTTGCCGAAACCGTCAAAACCGCCGTGATTTTTCCTGTCTTTCATGCAAATTTTTAAAATTTTTATAAGAACAGTATTGACAAGCGGTTTTTCTTATTTTTAACAATTACGGCGCTGGCTGCGGTCGTTTATTTGACATCTTATTCGTTTTTTGTACGCCGGAATAGAAATGAGGGAAGTTCCGATCAATTTAAGATTTATGTATTCCGCAGTATAACCGCATGGTTTAAGGAAACATTCTCGCCACAGAATACGGCGAACTATGCGCTTGTGGCGCTCGGTTTTGTTTTCCTGTTGTGCGCCTATTTTATTGAAGCAAACAAGCCGTGGCGCGGACAGGTTGGAACGCGTTTTGTGTTTTTTCTATATCCTTTTGCCGCGATATTCATTACACTTGGCGCGGTGTTTTGGTTGAACAGAATTTCCCGACTACGGTTTGCCGGGAAGTCGCTGATAGGAGCGGCATCTGTAGCCGTTTTCATACTGACAAATACACCCGAACATTCGTTAATGTGGATTAACAATTGGTTTGTAAAAGAAGATATGTACAATATATCTCTTACAGAAAAGGCATTACAGGACGCTCATGTGTTTTATATACAACAACCGGGCATGACCCACCAATTTGTCGGCATCTCCCGTTATTTTGATCATCTGAAAGAGGTTTATCCGCTTTTGAATCGTGTTGACAATAATCCTAATTATAATTTCCGGGCGCTGATAGCCCGCCAGATGAAGCAACATGTTCCTTTTGGCGAGAAAATTACGATTATGAACCGTGATGAAGCGGAGGACGCGGCGCTTGTGGATGATCCGGAATTAATGACGATGCTTGAGAAGCAGGGATACGAGCTCGTTGACCTTGGCTGGGCTTCCGTGATTGATATGAATTTTAGACTTTATCAGGTTTCACCTATGGAGGCGCCCGCCCGATTAATCAGAAAAGAAACAAATTTTACGCAGTATTTGAAATATATTAATGACCAACGCTACAGCGTTCTTATTGCCGCGCGGGATGATGCTTCAAAAAGCCTGACCAATAAACATTTATCCGCGCTTGCTGGACTTGGTCTGCAAAAAAGTTTGAAAAATCAGGATCATATTCCTTATCTTGCCGTTATTGATAAAGGACTGGTTGTATATGAAGCGCTCGGTATATCTAAAAAAGACTTGCTTACATATCATGGTATTCTTGCGGACGGCGCTTTGTTTTCATTGACAAGCGCGTGGAATACGCCGCTTACATCAATTTTCTTTGACGGCGCCGACTACGCGATAAATGGGCGCGGATTAAATTTCGTTGTTTATGACAACGAAACAGGAAGAATCGTTGATAGCGCAACGTTTGACACTTATTTACCTCACATTCCGGTGTACCGAAAAAATAATTTATAGAATAGCGGTTAACCGCAACGGGCAACCTCGAATATAAAGCGGAAGCCTGTCAAGACGAACCGATCAAAGTTCAGGAGACAGAAGGCGAGATGAACGATGTGAAAAAGTTTAACCCAGCCGCGCATGGAAGCGCATGCGACATGGTATGGATGCCAAAATACCGGCGACACAGGTAGTGAGCGGGATGCATCAAAGCGGCGCTTCCGTTTAGCGAGATTCCGCCGCGCTCTATAGAGGCTGTTCGAAACGCCCACACACACCGTACGCTCTTGAGTCATATACTGCATAATAATCATTAGGCTTGTTTAATAACCACAAGAAAGAGATAATGATGGTATGGGAAAAGGAAAAGAGGCGGCAGACGTCAAAGCGGTTTTTTATTAAGCGGCTGTACGGGGTAAAAGCCGGTACGTTTCATAAAATGCCGTTGATTCTCCAAAAGGAGTTCGACACATCGCGTAAAAACGGAGGCAAGCCTCCCAAACTGGCGGCGGAAGACAAGTCGTATATTATACCTAAAATACTTACGGGAGTACCGAACAACGGGCGGTATCGCGGCGGAATACGGCGTCTATAAAGGTACGGTCCGCCGGTTATCCAGCGGGCGGAAGAACCCCGGTGAAAGACGGCGCGTCTGCCTTGCCCGGAAAAAAGCACTGAAAAAAAACCAGAATCAATCCGATATATCGCGGTAAATGTGGCGGAAAGTCCTATAAACCCGTCCGAAAGAAGGCCAAAAAGCGTATTATTCGGGAAAAAAAGCGGCGCACGCTGAAGACTCGGGTCATAATCGAGCGGACAGTCAGAAAATCATTGACGTACGGAAGCCAAAGGCAGTGAACACGGTTTCAAGATATATAAAGACACCATTAGGGAAAGGTATCGGCAATTCAATACCGCTTGACGCCGATCTTGGATACCCATACCATGCAAACAGCTTATGATTTTTAACCAAATAAGGACGCTTTACATATAACCGTCCTTATTTGTATCTCTTTGCGTAATTCGAATACGCGCCAGATTGCGCTCCTGATCCTTACCGGATTAACGTGAGTTCGATGAAATAGTACACGAGGGATAGAAGCGTTTCCAAATCGCAAGTCATGGAATTGCGTCATGGCCGTTTAGCGGTGCGGCGGGCTTCACTGTCTTTCCTCTTCCCGTTTCCCCAAAAATATGCTATATTTGCCATAATACGTTGGGGACGTGGGCGTCCTGAACGCAGGCAAAGGACCATATGTTCAATAGTATACAGGGAACCATCACCGGAAAAAAAAATGACGCGCTCTATATCACGACCGGCGGCGTGGAATGGGACGTCATCATTCCCGCCACGGACAACGAGCGGCTGCCGGCCATTGGTGAAACGGCCAGAGTGTGGACGTGGCTGTACCACAAAGAAGACGGCATGAGGCTGTATGGGTTTTTCAATGAGGCGCGCCGCGCCGCTTTTCTGGAATTGATCAAAGTTGAGGGTATAGGTCCAAAAGGCGCGATTAAGATATTGGGCGGCATAAGCCAGGAGGAGTTGGAGCGGGCGCTTGATTCGGAAGACCTTGCACGGCTTGAAAAGGTTCCCGGACTGGGTAAGAAAACCGCGCAGAAGATGCTCCTGACCCTGAAGGGCAAACTGGCGCGGGCCCCGGCGGAGACAGCATCCCCCTACGCCGACCTTGTTGAAGCCTTGGGCGCGATGGGCTATGACAAACGCGCCGCCGCCGAAGCGCTTTCAAAGGCGGAGGCGGCTTTGCGTACGGACGCCGCGTTTGATGAGCCGTTGTCCGCGTCTGAAAAAGAGAAGCTGCTTTTTAAGCGGGCTATTTTGTATTTAAGCGGGATGTGAACCGGCCATGGCGATAAGAGTCTCAATGCTGCTAACCATCGTTTGTTTTCTCGCGGCTGCGGCGGTCATCGTAGCGCAGGCTTTTTTCCCAAACACCCTGCGCTTGGCGCGAGAGGCTGAGAAACCAAAGGAAATCAGGCAAACCCGCGTCATTGAACGCACCGAGTCCGGCTCTGATGAAGAAATGTACAATGACGCGGCGAGCGCCGGTATCGTATACAATGACGGCATAAACGCGAAAATCGCTTTGCAAGAGTGGGAAGTTGTAGCCGCCGTACTGAATGAAAACTTTGACGCGGATGTACAGGAAGAGCAGATCGTGGCGTACCGGAATCTCTCGGACATTGACAACGGCATCTTCATCTCCTATGTTGATTTTGATGAAACAAAGGGCATCTATAAGCGGGTGTGGGATACGAAAACCCTTGTTACCCGTCCCGACACCCTTGAGTTATACATATTGGACATGATAGGCGACCGGGTTCCCTGCGTTGTCGTAAGCGGCATGAACGACCGTGAAGAGCATACGTTGACGGCGTTCCGGCGGAACCCGGAAGCGCGGTCAGCAACCGCGCCGAAGGCCGCGCCCTTTGACAAGATCGCCGAAATTCAAATTGACGGCGCGATTGCCATTCAGCGCATCGAACGTTCCTCGGCCTATCAACTGGGCTTGAGCAATGGAAAGGAGTTTCCCATTGCGGCATACGGGCGGGACGCGGAATCGCCCAATATGCTGGATCAGGTTGAAATCATCTATACCTATAACGCCGAAAAGAACAAATACGAACAAAGCGGGATGGTCCGCATACCGGGGAAACAGGTGGAAGAGCGGCGCGTCAGAGAAATTTTAAGCGGCGGCGCGCGGGGGTTTGAATCGTTTATCACCGGATTATGGTACTTTGTGGGTCCGGACGGTACCATAGACAGCCGCCAATTCATCTATTTTGATCCGCTCAAGAAAGAAGTGATCTTTTACACGGACGAGACCCAGCAGGTGTTCACGTGGCATAATTCGAGCGCGACACGGTACGGTTTGTACATTTCTAGTCAAAATATCGCGGTACAGACCCTGCGCCGTTCTTTGGACATTGCACTTGAATCCCTTGAAAGCATACGGGTAAAGGTTTTTGAGGATGTCCGGCTTAAAATAGGCAATGACACGAGCTGGGACGGCTCGTACCGGAGAGCGGACATGGCCATCGCCGGGCCTTCCTCGCCGGCGCGGACCGTTCCGGCGTATATTAACGCGGCGTACAACGGCATTATCGGCAGAATCCGTTTTTCAACCAATGGAACGTATGAACTCACGTTAGGCGGCGTTGTTCAAAAGGGCAGGTACAGTTTTTACACGCTTAACGAGTTTGAAGTGCTGGAACTCCGCCATGAGGACAATGGCCGCGAAACCTACGCGGTGAGCTCCCCTGACGGGAACCTTTCTCTCAAGCGCGTTCGTATAGGCGCAAACGGCGTTCAAGACCTGCATGAACCGGCTATTCTGCTGTCGCGGGAAGAGAACGGCTAGGAACGCGCCGCCGCGGGGCGGGCGGTCATACGCCGGACGGCGCGGAAAGCGGCGCAAAAAAACGATAGACCGCGGTCCGGCGTTTCCGCAAAAACTGTTGCCGCATAACGGAAACTTTGCCGCGCTTGACTGACGGTGATGCACGGTCTTATGGTACAACGGCGTTTCGGGCAAACTGCTTGCCATGTTCCGTTTTTACGAAACGGAATGGCCGCTATCAAGCGCCGATGGAATAACAACACGCGGCAGGCTTACCGGCCCCTCTGCGCTTATCTTTTGGATAAAAATGTTCCTGAAACAACTGTCAAGCCCAGAATAATGTAAGTCTTGCCACGTATGAAAAATTTTAATCCCATTAGGTAAAGTCATAGTTTTATGATCGCTACCATCCTTGAAATACCATTCATATTCTTGTTCATCAAAATTGTTCTTGTAAGCAATGAATTGATCGGTCTGCTGTATTTGAAAAGAGTTAAAACAAACGGCTTCCCCTTTTGAAAAAATATAATCGTCTTTTATTTCACAGTCATCCGGTCGATATAACGCTATAACTTCATTTGGACTTATTGGAAATAAAACCATTGCGCAAGGATCTAAAATTGATCCTTTCAATCCGGGGTTATCAAGCGGACAAATTACAATCACCGGATTTTCTCTGATAAACAAACCAACATCAGAACCAATCAATTTTTGTTTTCGTAACGAACAAATGAACCTCCCCGCCGCAGAGTGCGCAAACACGTTTGCGGCGGGGTATTAAAATCATGACTTCCCATTGTATTACCTCCCAGTATCCCACTCCGGCGGCAGCCGCCGCAAGAACCAACACCAAACTTAATTTATTCATACTAACTCCTTTCGCGGGGCCTCTACCCCGAGTGCGGTCGCGGCATAATGCCGTTCCCGCTGTCAAATTTGTATGTTCACCGCTTGCGCTGATAACACCTGTGTTATAATCGCCGTCCCGGCGGCCATCCTAATATCCCATCCCCTAATACCCGTATTGTCGTATTACCTCTAATCCTATCCGAGCAGCCTCATTACGCGGGTCAAACTGTAGCGCTTTCTCAAAGTCCCTGCGGGCGCGGGGGTAATCTCCTATAACAAAATACGTAGCGCCCCGTCTCCTATAAATGTCACCGAGATAGGGAATGTTAAGACCGGGAAAGTCATCTAAAATGGAAAAGTCTCGCAGGCAGTCGGTGAAGTCCGCTATTACCCGCTCCCATATCTTTTTTTGGGCGTACGCTATGCCCCGGTAATTATAGGCTAAACTGCGATATGTTGTGTCATTGGGCTTGGCCAGCCGAAGGGCAGTGGTGGCGTCCTCAATCACCAGGTCCCACAGCCCTAGCTTGGCATACTCCATGGCCCGATCTACATAGTCCTAGGCAGTCTTAGGCTGCTTGGCCTGCGCCGCAACCACACCCGCAAACACGCCTGCGAGAACCAACAATAACTCAACTTCTTCATAATCATGCTCTCCTTTCGCGGGGCCTCTACCCCGCGTACGGTCGCGCAATGCTTCGCATTGCGGGTTCCCGCCGTCAATGCATTCCGGCTATGCCGGAACGTGTATGTTTATCCGCTCAAGCGGAAATAACACCTGTGTTCAAAGCCCCGCTGCGGAGGGCGCGTTGTCCATGCCCGCCGCAGGCGTAATGCAATTCTTTTAATTTCCTGTAAAAAACACCACATACTCGTTCTCGTTTATTTTAATGAACAGCCTCCCCTGCGGCCCATACTCAACAGAAGTATCTATCACGAATATGCGTTTATCGGCGCTTGCCCTGAGCATTCTGCTCATATATTCCGCCGCCTTCCGCCTATTCGCCAGCGTACTCTGGCTATGGCGGTTTATGAAGTCTTGAATCTCTGCTTTGGTCCAATGATAGACAAACTCATATTCCCAGCCGTTGATACCATGTATTTCATCAGAATCAATTTTATCTGCCTCGGCAAAAGAATACTCGGCATAATAATCCGCCGCAAAGCACAAAGCCGGGATAATAAGCAAGAGCGCAAGAAAAAACAACCTTTTCATTCCCTGTTTCATTTTAACAACTCCTGTAAAGTTCATAAAGTTTTAC
>JAITAW010000086.1 GCA_031283905.1 Treponema sp.
AGCGTATTATTCATATCGACGTTCCGTCGATCATGCCTACGGCAATCATTATGTTTACCCTTGCGGTAGGATCCATCATGACTATCGGCTACGAAAAGGTGTACCTCATGCAGAACGGAAGGAAAACCTTGCTAAAAGTTTCGTTATCCACCATAGATTTGGAGCCAGGCGGAGTTATCCGCCAGTATGTTGCTTCTGAATTTTTCAACACTTGACAAATATTTTTTTCTGCCATAGACTTATAACATATGGCATCACAGATTATGATCCGTATCTTGGCGGGCATTGTTATTCTCCTTGTTGTAATAATCGGCGCGGGCGTAGGTTTGGCGCTTGCGGAAACCGTGAATATGAAAAACCAGGAAAATTTTCAGGAATTTTCGCCGGCTTTGCCGACCAAAATACTTGATATACATGGAACGCTTATCACGGAATTTTCCGCTGATGAAAAACGAGAGTTGGTGCCTTTAAGCTCTCTGCCCCAGCACCTCATTAACGCGACGCTGGCGCGTGAAGATCCCGAATTCTACAAGCACAGGGGGTTTAGTGTCCGGGGCATTGCGCGCGCCCTTTACGGGCAGCTTACGGGCCGGCCTCTGGGCGGCGGTTCAACCATTACGCAACAAGTTGCCGGCACCCTCTACACGGACAGGAGCGAATATTCATTGTCGCGGAAAATCAGGGAACTGTGGTACGCCATACAGATGGAACGGCGGTATACCAAGAATGAAATCCTCGAAATCTACCTTAATTATATGTACATGGGTCCCGGCGTATACGGCGTTGAGGCGTCGAGCAAGTACTTTTTCAACCACAGTGCGAAAGAGATAACGTTGGCGGAAGCTGCGGTGCTTGTCATTCAACTCTCAAGTCCGGCGAAGTACAACCCGCTTGACAACCCCAATGTCGCAATGGAACGGCAACGCGCCGTCCTGGACAAAATGATCGAATTAGGATACGCCTCTCGTGAGGAAACGGACGCATCCTTCAGGGAATACTGGGATAATTACGACTATACCCGCCAGTCCGTCGCCGCGTATTACAACCGTGAGGACAAGGCGCCGTGGTTCAGCGAATATGTGCGCCGTGAACTTGACGAAATGATGTACGGCGCTATGGACTACTACCGTGACGGCTACACGGTGCTTACTTCGCTTGATCTGACGTATCAGGAAATGGCCGAAAAATACATGGCGCAGGGACTTGAAAAGGCGAACAAGACGTACAACGCTTCACGCGGCAACCGTTTCGTCTACGCTGAACGAACGTTTTTCCCCGTTATCAACCTACTTTCCGTGTTTTTTGACATGGGCGGCATTTATGGATCTGCGGCGGCGCGGAATGAGGCGCGGGCAATGAACCGGTACACAAAGACCGTCAATCCCCTTGTTGATATGGCTGCGGTTTTTTTCGATCTTGACGATCTCAAAACGCTCACCGACAAGGGGTTTGCGGATTTGAGAGATCAGGCGGAGCAAAACATCGTTGAGGGCGCGCTTATTTGTATAGAAAACGAGACCGGATACATTACCGCGATTGTGGGCGGTTCAAAGTACGATGCTTCGACCAACCAGCTTATCCGCGCGACTCAGGGGCGGCTCATGCCCGGCAGTTCATTTAAACCTTTGTACTATTCAGCTGCCCTTGACACTAGAAAATTCACCCCTTCCACGCTTATTTACGATATTCCCATCGTCTTCCACAACGAAGATGGCACTCCCTACATACCCCTTAATTTTCGGGGCGAATGGAAAGGCTCGGTGCTGTTTTACGATGCCTTGGCCCAGTCTATGAACGTGCCTTCCCTCAAAGTGCTTGACGGCATCGGGTTTGACGAAGCGATCAATCGCGCCGCCGCCCTTATGGGTATAACCGATCCCGATGTCATACGCCGCACTTTCCCGCGTGTGTACCCGATGGGACTGGGCATCATCTCCGTGGCGCCTATTCAGATGGCGCAGGCGTTTGCGGTTTTTGCCAACCAGGGAAGGGAGGTCATCCCTATTGCGATACGGGCGATTGAGGACAGGAACGGTAAGATCGTCATTGACAACGAACGCGTCATT
Source organism: Treponema sp. (assembly GCA_031283905.1). Taxonomy (GTDB): domain Bacteria; phylum Spirochaetota; class Spirochaetia; order Treponematales; family Breznakiellaceae; genus JAIRKH01. Next base: position 2,067 of record JAITAW010000086.1, read on the forward strand.
CGGCTTGCGCAACAGAAAAAAGGCGCGAATACGCAGGTCATAAGCCCTCAGAACGCCTATGTTATGACGACGCTGTTGAAAAAAACCGTTGAAATCGGCACCTTGCGGTCCGGTTCAGGCTACGGCTCGAAATTTGTGTTTAAGGATGAGAATGGCGGAACGTTCCGTATGCCTGCGGCCGGAAAAACCGGTACTACCCAGAATTGGTCGGATGCGTGGACGGTTGGGTTCACCCCGTATTATACGACGGCGATCTGGTTCGGGTTCGACAGACCGGGCAATTCGCTGGGGATTGATCTTACCGGAGCGACCTTGGCCGGTCCCGTATGGGGCGACTTTATGCGGGATATTCATCAGGGGTTGCCCAAAAAAGACTTTATCCGTCCAGCGGCGGGTGTTGCTGACGTTACGGTATGCGCCAGGTCCGGGCTTATTCCGACCGCCTCATGCAACGAGGGAACGGTTACGCTGTCATTCTTGTCCGGTACGCAGCCGAACAGATATTGCGATATGCATAGCGCCGACACCCTTATTGCCGGTGTAACGGGTAATAGGGCGAGTTCTTATGTTTTTTCCGATGGAGGCGCGGTTCCCGAATCGGACGCTTTGCCATCCTTGCCGACAGATATTTTTGATAACATTTTTTTATTTAATGAAAGTTCTGAAGAAGAAACAAATCCTGATTACGGCTTGGATATACCACCGGATTATAATCCGTTGCTGGAGTGAGTCTTCCTGCCGTGAGGCGTTTTGGATAGAGTTATTGCGAATAAAGGAGAAAGGAGCTTTTTATGAATAGATCGATTTCAAAGTATTTTTGGTTCTTTGTAGGGCCCACGCTTGTCGCGTTTGTTATAGCGTTTGTCCTACCATTTTTGATGGGTATTGCGTTGTCATTCACAAAATTTACTACTGTGCTTGACGCGCGGTGGGTTGGATTGAGCAACTATGCGCTGGCTTTCTCCAACCCTGATTTTCTGAACGCGCTCGCTTTTTCAGCGCGGTTTACCATAACCTCCGTAGTCTTTATCAATGCGCTCGCCTTTACCCTCGCTTTGTTTTTGACCCGCGGCTATAAGGGAACGAACGTGTTCCGTACCCTGATATTCATGCCGAATCTCATCGGCGGTATCGTGCTTGGCTATATCTGGCAGTTTATCATCAACGGGTACCTCGGCATATTCGGGGTTACCATCACGGTTGATCCCAAGTACGGATTCTGGAGCCTTGTGATCCTGAATTGTTGGCAATACGCCGGATATATGATGATCATCTTTATCGCGGGCATTCAGAACATACCGGAAGAACTCATTGAAGCGGCGGAGATCGATGGCGCCGGAAAACTGACAACGTTGACACGGATTACGATTCCGCTTATCATGCCGTCCATTACGATTACGATGTTTCTGTCAATCACCAACTCGTTTAGAATGTTCGATCAAAACCTTTCGCTGACCGCCGGACTTCCGGCGAAGCGCACCGCTATGGTCGCCCTTGATATTTACAATACCTTCTACAGCCGTAACGGGTGGGAAGGGGTTGGACAAGCGAAAGCCACCTTGTTCTTTATCATGGTGGTGATCGTTTCGCTTATTCAGCTTTCTATTACGAGAAAACGGGAGGTGGAAAATTGAATTCCTTGCAATCCTCAAAGCAATCCTCAAAAAAAAGCCCGGTTGGAAAACTGTTGGTTTTCGCGGTTCTAGTAGTTGCGACTTTGGTGTTTATCGCTCCCATTCTGCTGATACTGCTGAATTCGTTTAAGGGAAAACTCTTTATATCGGACGTTCCCTTTGCCTTTCCCGCATCAGATTCCTTTGTTGGGCTTGACAACTATGTCCACGGCGTTGCCGCGACCGGCTTTCCCACGGCGTTCTGCTGGTCGTTGTTTATCACGGTTTTCTCCGTGGCGATTATCGTGCTTTTTTCAAGCATGACCGGCTGGTACATAACGCGGCAAAACAGAGGGTTCAACACCGTGCTGTACTTCGCCTTTGTATTTGCCATGATAGTGCCATTCCAGATGGTGATGTTCCCGCTTACGAAAGTGGCGAATATATTTCACCTTGATAATCCGGTAGGAATTTTGGCGATTTACCTCGGCTTTGGAGCGGGACAGTCCGTGTTTTTGTTCTGCGGGTTTGTGAAATCCGTGCCTATTGCGGTTGAAGAAGCGGCCACCATTGACGGATGTACGCCCATCAGCGCGTTCTTCAATATCGTGTTGCCCATGCTCTCACCCATTGCCATTACGGTCGCAATCATAAACGCCATGTGGATTTGGAACGACTTCCTGCTTCCCTTCCTGCTTATTGGCTCGGAATACCGGACAATTCCGGTCGCGGTTCAATACCTCCGCACAGGATACGGTTCAATTGACATGGGAAACATGATGGCGATCATCGTACTTGCGATTCTCCCGATAATCGCGTTCTATTTCTCTTGCCAGAAGTACATTATTGAAGGCGTCACCGCCGGCTCGGTAAAGGGTTGAATCCGCTATGCAAGAAGACAAGCGCATGTTTGCGCGAGCATCGGGCATCCTGCTTGCGGTCTCCAGCCTGCCTTCACCCTACGGTATCGGCAGTTTTGGCAAAACGGCGAAGGGTTGGATCGATTTTCTTGAACAAGCGGGGCAGAAGTACTGGCAATTGCTTCCTCTTGGAGTCACAAGTTGGGGCGACAGTCCGTACATGAGTTTCTCAGCCTTTGCGATAAACCCGTACTACATCGATCTGGATACTCTCTGCGGACAGGGACTGCTTGAAAAGCCGGAGATCACGGCGTTGGACTGGGGGCGGAGGCTTGATACAACGGATTACGCGCTTTTGTACCGGAACAGGGATCTCGTCTTGTCCCGCGTTTTTTCCCGTGTCCGCCATACGCTTAAGACAAGCGCGGATTTTACGCATTTTTGCGAAAGAAATAGTTCGTGGCTCAAAGATTTTTGCCTTTTCATGGCGCTAAAAAAGCTGCATGAGGGCGTTTCATGGCTTAAATGGGAGCGGGATATACGCCTGCGGGATGCCGCCGCGCTTGAACGGCATGAGAAAGACCTTGCCGAAGCAGTACAATATCATGCTTTTTTGCAATTTTTGGCTTTCACCCAATGGAAGGATATAAAGAGCTACGCCAACAGCAAAAACATCTCGATTATCGGGGACATGCCGATCTACATCGCCATTGACAGCGCTGATGTGTGGGCAAACGGCGATCTTTTTCAGCTTGACGAAGATCGTATGCCCGTCCGTGTGGCGGGCTGTCCGCCGGATGCCTTTGCGCCGAAAGGACAGTTGTGGGGCAATCCGCTTTACAACTGGGAAAAGGCGGCTGAAACGGGTTTCGCATGGTGGATTTCCCGTATTAAGGAAAACAGCGCTTTGTACGATGTGGTTCGGATCGATCATTTTCGAGGTTTTGAAAGTTACTTTTCGATCCCCTATGGCGCTCAGGATGCCTCAAACGGCGAATGGACGCCGGGTCCGGGGCTGGGTTTTGTTAATGCCGTTAATAGGGCGTTGCCCGGCGCCGCTATTATCGCTGAAGACTTGGGCTACCGTACGCCGGAAGTGTCAGCCCTGCTTGCCGCTTCCGGCTATCCGGGCATGAAGGTGCTACAATTCGCCTTTGACTCGCGGGAAAACAGCGACTACATGCCCTACACCTATCCGCGTAACTGCGTTGTGTACACGGGTACGCACGACAATACCACCGCCCTCGACTGGTTTACAAGTGCGCGGCGTGAAGACGTTGAGCTTGCCAAAGATTTTCTCGGCGTGGATGATCCCGTTGACGGCGTGTGGGGATTCATTCGCGCCGCGCTTTCCAGCATCGCCGATCTCGCCGTTATTCCCATGCAGGATTACCTCTGTCTGGGCGCGGAAGCCCGCATGAACGCGCCTTCCACGCTTGGGGGAAACTGGCAGTGGCGTATGTCGCCAGATGTGTTGGGCGGCGGCGGATCCGCGCTTGCCAAGAAGCTCAGGCGGCTTGCCGAAGTGAACGGGAGATTGTGAACGTGCGTGTATGGCGTGTGAAAAAAATAGATGCGGGTCGAACGCTACGCCTTACCCTACCCCAAATGATTCTATCAGCCGCAAACCTGCAAAATCTCGATTTTTGCATATAGCCGGGGACATTAAGCGTAAGTTTTTTGAACATTTTACAAGAAACAATCATAGTACGGAGGATTGTATGAAAAAATTTATGCCCCATTTTGGTCTCATTTTTATAATGATAATCAGCATTTGTTTTGCCGGTTGTGATAATGGCGCTCCAAATAATGAGCGGGGTGAAACATTGGTGTGTTTAGGGGACAGCCTTACCGCCGGTTATGGCGCTAGTACTCCCGGGGCGGACGATAAATCGAAATCCTATCCGGCATATTTGGAAGAAAAAGTCACCATTCCTGTGATTAATGCGGGGGTAAGCGGGGATACAACCGAAGGAGGTTTGTCCCGTGTACGGAAGGATGTGCTTTCACAAAATCCCTGGATTGTAATAATTGAACTGGGGGCAAATGATCTTCCCCACGAACAGGGTACAGAAATTTCACTAGCAAAGCTTATAAGTATTATAAGTGCCACAAGAAACAATCTTCAGCGCATTATAGATATGGTAGATAATGGAAACAGAAAAATATATCTTGCAAAATTTTATACGGATCCGGTTGCAATAGCCATTGCCGCACGTTTTGGACTTACCGATGGGGATGCGCAATCGTTAATTACTCTGTATGATGCTATGTATAATTCCCTCGCTTCATCAAATGATATCGAATTAATTGAGGATATTTGGAGTGGAGTCTGGGGGGGGGGGGGGATATGTCGGATGGTTTACATCCGAATGCGGCAGGGTGTAGAATAATGGCATATAAAAAT
>JAITAW010000113.1 GCA_031283905.1 Treponema sp.
GCTTCAATAAGGTGGCTTGCGGCTTCGCTGTATTCGATCTTCGCCTTGAAATTGGAAAGGCGGGACGCGAGACTGCGAATTTCATTCTCGCACCATGCGTCGCCGGTTCCGACAAGTACTAATTGCAGTTCCATATCACGGCAAATATTCCACGCGGATCCGTAGGAAGGTCCGAAAAGTTCACCCACGCCTTTCTGCTCTGTAAGACGGGTGGCCATGCCGATAACTGGTACATTGGGATTTTGAGGCAGTCCGAATTCACGCTGAAGCGCTTCTTTTGCCTTTGCTTTGCCTTCTTTAACGGTTGTACTGTCGTAGTTCAACGGAATATAGTGGTCTTTCTTGGGATTCCAGACTTGGGTGTCAATGCCGTTCAATATACCGGTGTAATCGGCCGACCGGTATCGCAGGGAACTGTCCAAACGAAAACCGAAGGCTTGAGTCTGGGTTTCCTGGGCGTAACGCGATGAAACCGTGTTGAGTTTATCCGCGCTATGAATCCCCGCCTTGAGGAAATTCATCATATTCCAGTCTTCAAACCCCGCTTGATGGAAAATATCCCATCCAAGATTGGTGAAAGGATAGTTCTCCTTATGGTAAATCCCTTGATAGCCCAGGTTGTGAATGGTCAGAATTGAAGCCGTTTTCTCAAAGCCGCCGCGCCGCTCCCCATATTTCAAGAAAACCGGCACCAACGCCGCCTGCCAGTCATGCGCGTGCAGGACATCGGGATACCAGTCAAGTTTCCGGCACAGTTCAAAAATGATCTTGCTGAAGAAAATGAAACGCCTCGGATTGTCAAAATAATCAGGTTCGTACTGCTCCCCGTAAATACCGACTTTACTACCGAAAAAGTCGTTGTGTTCAATAAAATAAACATGAACGGGATTTTTTTTGGAAACTCCCTCTAAATCTGTTGTATAAACGGCGCTTTTCACTTCCATATTATTCATAATAGTCGCAAGCGGCATTTCGAGATCACGCAGACCGAATTTTACCCTATCAACTTTGAAATAGCGCGGAACAACAATACAAACTTCATGTCCCATCTTTGCAAGCGTAATAGCCAACGACGAAACGGCATCGGCTAAACCGCCTGTTTTCACAAAAGGCGCCGCTTCACTTGCGGCCATTAGTATTTTCATATAATACTCCTATTAGTATAACGCATAAAACCGCTTCAAAGCGCGCTTTGAAGCAACCTCCCTTTCAAACCTAAAAAGAATCCACCATCGAGAGACCGTTGTCTTTTAGAATTTGAAGCCCCTTCTCGTGATCGGCAAGTTTAAAGATAACCACCGCCTTTCCCGCTTTGTTCTCAAGCGACGCGTACAGGTACTCAATGTTTACCTGCGATTTTTGAAAAAGTTCCATGACATGGGCGAGACCGCCCGGTTTGTCCTCTATTTCCACCGCCGCGATGGTGGTGGTGCGGGTGGTAAAACCGGCTTTGTTCAGAGCGCACAACGCATTATCATGCCGGTCAACGATGATCCGCAAAATTCCGAAATCCGCCGTGTCGGCTATGCTTATGGCCCGCATGTTTACGCCCGCTTCCGCGAGAACACGGGTGACTTCGCCCAGTCTACCCGCCTTGTTTTCAAGGAAAACGGTAATTTGTTTTAATTCCATTTGGTTTCCTCCTAGATTTTTCTTCGGTCAATCACTCGTTTCGACTTGCCCATTGAGCGCTCAATGGTTTTCGGCTCAACAAGTTTGACCTTGATACCGACTTGCAATTTGGACTTCATCACGCTCTCAATGCGGCGCCGCAATCCTTCAAGGTCCTTTGTTTCATCGCTGAAGAATTCCTGTTTCACTTCGACCTGAAGCTCTATTTCGTCAAGATGTGAAGGACCTCGATCAACAACGATGAGGTAGTGCGGTTCGGTGCCTTCTATCTCAATGAGCGCGTGTTCTATCTGGCTGGGGAATACGTTTACACCGCGGATGATGAGCATATCGTCGGTGCGTCCGAAAAGGCGGTGCATCTTTCTGGTGGTGCGTCCGCAGGAACATGGCTCTGTAATGAAGTAGGTGATATCCCGCGTACGGTAGCGTATAAGCGGCGTACCTTCCTTGGTAAGCGTGGTGAACACCAGTTCGCCTTTTTCGCCTTCGGGAAGCGCCTTGCCGGTTTCAGGATCAATTATCTCCGGATAAAAGAGATCTTCGTTTATGTGCAACCCATCCTGGGCCTCACATTCAAAGGCAACGCCCGGCCCAATGATTTCGGTCAATCCGTAGATGTCGTAGGCTTTCATGTTGTAGCGGGCTTCGATTTCCTTCCTCATGTTTTCGCTCCACGGTTCCGCGCCGAAGCACCCCTTGCTGATAGGCAGTTTTTTGAGATCAATGCCCCGCTCTCTGGCTTCTTCCGCCATGTAAAGCGCGTAAGACGGGGTACAGGTGAGCATGGTTGAACCGAGAGCCTCCATCACCATGAGTTGCCGCTCCGTATTGCCGGATGACATGGGCAACACATTCGCCCCTATAGTACGCGCCCCGTAGTGGGCGCCCGGACCGCCGGTGAACAACCCGTATCCATAGCAATTCTGCACCGTATCATTCACCGTACAGCCTCCGCCCGCAAGCGTACGCGCCATCGCCTCGCACCAAACCTCGATGTCCTTGCGGGTGTACGCATCAACGACCGGAACGCCGGTGGTACCGGAGGACAAGTGAATTTCTTCGATCATCGACTTAGGACAGGCTAAAAAACCGTAAGGAAAATTCTCCCGCATGTCGTCCTTGGTGGTAAAAGGAAGTTTCTCTATATCCTCAAGCGTATGAATATCCCTCGCTTTTATGCCGCGTTCATCCATCTTTCTTGTATAGAAAGGCACGCTTCCATAGAGTTTTTCCACCAGATTTTTTAGCCGCGCCAGTTGTAGCTTCCTGCGCGCGTCCACACACATAGATTCATATTCAGGATTGAATATCATAGGTTCCCCTTTCTTTATAGTATTTCATATCTTGCAATCTTGCAACAGAAAACAAGCGAAAAAACAGATTTTTACGCTTGCCGAATCGCGCGTTACGAATCATCCCAGATCCGCGGTCTTCATCGCTTCGAATTCCTTTTGGATTTCCGCTGAGGGCGCTTTGGTGAGCAGGCTCACTACGAAAATAACGACGCAGGAAAGGATGAAGGAAGGAAGCAGTTCGTATATGCCAAAAGATCCGCCAAGTTTGCTGATAATATTCTTCCAGAGAATAACCATGATACCGCCGGTCAACATGCCGGCAACCGCTGCCGGGAGCGTAGTACGTTTCCAGAATAAAGAGAAAAGAATAAGCGGACCGAAAGCCGCGCCGAATCCCGCCCATGCGTAAGAAACGATTCGGAATATGGATTGATTTCCTGAAAGCGCGATTATTGCGGCGAAAATGGTAACGATCAGCATCGCGCTTCTTGCTACCCACATGACAGTAATTTCATTTGCCTCCTTGAAGAAGGTTTTGAAAAGGTCGTTTGAAAGGGAAGAAGAAGCGCTCAACATATAAGAATCTGAAGAACTCATGGAAGCGGCAAGGATGCCTGAAAGTACAAAGCCCGCAATGAGAGGCGGGAAAAAATCCGCAGTTAAATATAAAAATATCTTTTCAGCGTCGCTTGCCGTGGTAAAGAGAGTGGGGAAGTAGGCGCGTCCGATAAGTCCGATGGCGACTGCGGCAAAGAGGGATATGAAGCACCATATAACCGCGATAACCTTTGATTGCCGTATCTTCGACGCTTTCTCGATAGCCATGAATCTGATTAACACCTGCGGCATACCGAAATAGCCGAGTCCCCACGCGAGACACGAGAAGATATTGAGGCGCGAATAATCAGCGCCAACGCCAAATTGGGGCGCTCTATTGACGACCACTTGAACGCCCTCCCGCATGGACGGCGTCGCGATGCCGAATACATCCAGAAACCGGGGAATATCGCCGATTCGCTCTCCAATGCCGCCAAAACCGCCGGAAAACACGAAACCAAAGATAAGCACGGCTAAAAGGGAGAAAAACATCAGGATGCCTTGAATGAGATCGGTCATACAAACGGCAAGGAAGCCGCCGAGCAGGGTGTATATCAGCAGTATCCCCGCGCCGAATATCACCATAACCGAGTAATAGTTCTCCGCGTTAAACACGTAGGAGAACAGTTTGCCGAAGGTAATAAATTGCGATGCGACATATATAGAAAAAAACACAAGAATAATGATCGCCGCAATGATTTTCAAGATATTCTTCTTGTCATGGAAACGATTGTTGAAAAATTCAGGCAAGGTGATGGCGTTACCCGCGACTTGGGAATAATGTCTGAGGCGTTTGGCAACTAACTGCCAGTTGAGCCACGTTCCTGCGAACAGGCCCACGGCTGTCCAGAACGCTTCGCCGCTTCCGGTAAAGTAAGCGATGCCCGGTAAGCCCATAAGCAGCCAACCCGACATGTCCGACGCCTCGGCGCTCATTGCCGTAACCCACGGTCCCAATCCCCGCTTTCCTATAAAATATTCCTCAATACCGGAATTGCTTTTGCGGGCGTACCATAAGCCTACCGCGATTGTAATCAACAAGTATACAACTATGCCTATTAACATCTGTATATTTGCAACGGTCATACCTCCCCCTTATTTGTTGGCAATGATGATAGATGACGTTAAACCTTACGAGAAGCATATAAAAAACTGAAAAAATAATCAAGACGGAGTTTAGGGAAGGCATGGCGGCAGGGACGGCTCATCATCGGCGCGTAAGAGTCCTCTTTCCGTATTTCCGCATCTATGCTAGTATAAAACCATGAAAAGCACTGACAATCTTGCCGTTTTTAGCGCGGGCGTCGCGAAAATTTGCGCCCATACGCCGCTTGCCAAAGACAAACCGCTGCGCTGGATCATTATAGCGAATCCGAAAGCCGGCGGGTTTACCATAAAATCACGATGGAAGAAACATGCGGCGGATCTTAACGCCGCGATAGAGAAAGCCGCGTTAAACCCGCCGCGTAAAGATGCGGCTCCTTCCGGCGCAACCGGCGTGCTACCCACGGGCAAGGCGGGAGACGCGAAACGGTTCGCCGAAACCGTTATCGCGGCAATGGAACAGGACGACGCTTTCCATCTCATCATCACGGCGGGCGGGGACGGAACCAGTCTCGAAGTACTGACCGCCCTTTTCTACGCAAGCGAATCTCTCCGCGCCCGCTGCGCCGTACTGCGGCTTCCTATGGGAACGGGCAACGACGGCGCGGACGCATGGGAGCTTGGCAAGGCGCTTGATCTCATCGTTTCACCTTCAACAACAACGTTTGCGCCCGCTCTGAGGCTTACCTGCGCAACCACGGACAAGGGGACGTTTCTGGCGTTCAACGTCTTGTCCGTGGGGCTGGACGCTTTTGTAACACATAACACGAATAAGATGAAAGGCGCGTTGCCCGGTGATTCGTACAAACTCTGGGTTGACATCGCGTCTCTTTTTTACGATAGAATCTACACGGTCGGACACATGGACATCAAGGCTTTTGACGAAGATGGCGCGGAGGTTCGCTCCCTCTCCGGGAAGCCCCTCCTCATAGCCGCCGGCGCAAGCGGACGCCGCACCTACGGCTCACACAAACACATCTTGCCGGACGACCGCAACGTATGCGTAGTCTGGCAAATGCCGGTGTACAGGAAGCTCATGCTCAAGGAGAAGTTTACCACCGGCGCCCATATAGACGAGCCGGAAACGGTACTGTTCAGCGCTTCTCGCATAGAGTTTCAGGGCGAACACCCCATATTGGCGCAAATGGACGGCGAGACCGCGTTGCTTACAAAAGAAGACTTCCCGTGCGCCATCGCGCTTACCGGTCCCGTAATACCGATTCTACGGCCCGCGCCAATTGATCGGGGCAAGATGTTTTCCTGAACCCGCACGGCGTGCCTTTGAGCTTCCGTATGAGTTCTTCCGCGTCCATGCCCTCGACCAGCGTTGAAATGCCCGTGAGGTTGCCTTGACAGCCGTTCTCGAATGAGACGTTATATACCTTATTGTCCTTAACGTCAAACTGTATCTTTGTGGAACACGTCCCCTGCGTTTTATATTCAAACATACGCAATACTACCCCCGAAGGGGGTTTACTTGCTAGCCCCCCGGAGGGGGTTCACTAGCTAGACGCCCCGGCCCTTACTCATGCCCCCGGAGGGGGTTTACCAGCTAGACGCCTACGCCCTTACTCATGCCCCCGAAGGGGGTTTACCAGGGCGCGTTCACACATTCGCCGTTTATATAGTTCTCCGTTGTACTTCCACAGATGAACCCGACTCCGTTTCGGCGGTACTACCGGATTAAACCCCAATTCCCTTAAAAGGGCAGTCACGTACGCTCAAGGGCAATTTTGTAAGCCCTCCCATTGTCTTTACCCGCGCCTTGTGCTGTCCGTAACGGCGCGGAAGCTGGACAGGGACACGATGTTCAACGCGGCGGTGATAAACCTTGAGACCGGGGATCAGGAAGCGGGCGACTCCGCGGATTACCGGAGCATGGAAGACGGCGTACGGGCAGCCGGCACATTTTTTACCGGCCCGCCTCTTTTTAAGCCCCGCTATCCGCCGCCCTGCTTAAATTTCTCTATTTCTAACCCGTGAAACCAGATCACGGCTGAATATCTTCTGGGAAATCCGCGCCATAGTACCGTTCTCAAATAGCTCATCCAAAGCGGTATTCAGCGCGTTAGTGAGAGCGTCGTTCCCTTTTTTAAGACAGATGCCGATGTATTCATCGGACGGCCCCTGCCATAGTACTTCAAAGGGACTATCGGCCTTTCCCGCATAATCAAACGCGGCGATATTGTCAACCACAACCAGATCAACTCTTCCCAGTCTAAGGTCGTCAAAACAATTAAGTATTTTGTCATAAGAAAAAGCGTTAAAAGCTATGCCCTGCCCGCTTAATCTCTCGGTAAAATACTGCGCCGTCGTGTCGCCTTGATAACAAAGTCTATAGCCCGCAAGGTCTTCAGGTTTCTCAATGTTTAGTCCCGCGTCTTTAAGGCTTACGATGGTTATGGAGCTGTCGATGTATGGCCTTGTGAAATTATAATTATGCTGCCGCTCAGGTAAGATGGTAATGTTGACGGCAATGTCATACTTGTTGGTATCCAAGCCCGCAAGAATACCTTCCCAGGCGGTATCTCTATACTTTATCTTAAGTCCCAGGGTTTCGGCCAAAGCCTTTGTCAAATCAATGTCGAATCCAACAAGGGTCTTGCCGCCGGCATCGTAGTATTCCATAGGCGGATAGCCGATTTCGACGCCACGGTGAGTACGCCCTCTTCAATGGTCAGCCCTTGCCGCGCTTGTTTGTGTTTTGCACAAGCGGCGCACAAAAAGCCTGGCATGAAAAAGACAAGCGCTCCTTTACAAGCCGCTTTCATGTTTATCCTCTTTCAAAAAAGATTACCCGCAGTATTTATACTGTCTACTCAAGCAGACAATTTTGTCTTCTTAGTCTAGAATACTCTTATTAAGATAAAATAGCCAACACTTTGGCGTTGGTATCATAACCGGCGCTTTCCTAGATATTCCGCTCTCCGTGTGTTATAGTATAAGCATCCTGCCGCGCGGCGGTACGGCGCAACGAAGCGTACCGCATCCAGGGGGATCAATAAGTATGAAAGGTAATAGGAGAGAAAGTATAAAACAATGAAAAGTATGAAGACAATGATGCGTATCGCGGCGTTAGCCGCGGCGCTGGGCCTTGCCGTGCCGAACGCGGCGTTTGCGAAGGACCGGCTGGCCATCCTGCCCTTCACTGGCGGGCAGGGTGAGGATGGGGAAACCATAGCCGAACTGTTCTCGTTTGAGAAGGACCTGACCGCGGCCTTTACGCCCGTCCCCCGCACCAGCATAAACAGCGCGATACGGAGTGAGCAGGGTTTTCAAATGGAATCGGGCATGACGGACCCGGACACCATCGCCAGCCTGGGCAAGCAGCTCGGCGCGCAGTACGTGGTCGCGGGAAGCATCACGGCTCTTGGGACCCAGAAGCTGCTCATCATAGCCATCATCAAGATAGACGAACTGCGGCAGGTTGCCGGAGACATACAGACGTACGGAGCGATAAGCGAAATACGGGGTAAGCTGCCCGCTATGGCGAAGAGCATAGTGGACGCGAGCAGGAAGGACACGTCCGAGCTGCCGCGTCTCGCGGTGCCTCCGGTGCGGCTGTCTGGCGGAGCGGACACGCGGGACGCTGACACGCTGGCCCAGATACTGGCCGTGCATCTCGTGAGGAGCGGGAAATACGCGGTGTACCCGCGCACCAAGAGCCTTGAGCAGGTGCAGACCGAATACGGCAACCAGTTCGGCGGGGACGTGGCGGACGAGTACTTACCCAAGGCGGGAACGGGGAACAACCCGCGGCTCGTGTTGTCCGTAACCGCGCGGAAGCTGGACGGGGACACGATGTTCAACGCCGCGGTGATCAATCTTGAGACCGGCATACAGGAAGTCGGCGATACCGTGGATTATCAGAGCCTTGAGGACGGCATGAGGATAATGGAAGAACTCGCGTTGAAATTGAGCGGACAGGGGGAGAAAGCCGCGCAGATAAAAGCGGACGCGGCGATGCGTAACGCGGTCGCCAGCAGCGCGGCTTCCTTTGCATGGGCGGTCGCGGCCGTCAACAACGACAAAGCGGGCGGCGTTTATACCATTACGCTCAAGGGCGGATTCTCCGCCGATCCCGTTGTCTTTACCGCTAATGCGGTTAAGACCATCACCCTGAAAGGAGAAGGAGCCGCGCGCGCTATTACAAACAACGGTAACGAAGCGCTGTTTACCGTACCCAAAGGCATAAGCTTGGTGCTGGAGAGCGGCGTTACACTGGACGGCAACGATAAGAAAGCATCGGTTGTAGTTGTACAGGGCGGAGCCTTCGTCATGAAGACCGGCGGGACCGTGCGGGGCGCTAAAGGCGGGACTACTCTTACTGCCGATGGCTACGAATGCGGCGGCGGCGTATTTGTGGATGGCGGCGGCGCGTTTACAATAGAAGGCGGAACCATAACCGGCAATACCGCGTCCTATAGAGGCGGCGGCGTGTATGTACGTAACGGCGCGTTTGCGATGCAGGGCGGAATCATAACCGGCAATACCGCGTCCAGCGGCGGCGGCGTGTATGTGTTGGAAGACGGCGTGTTTACGCTGAAAGACGGAACCATAACCGGCAATACCGCGTCCAGCGATGATGACCCCGGCTACGGCGGCGGCGTGTCCGTGGGCTACGATGGCGCGTTTACAATGCAAGGCGGAGAGGAAAGCAGGAATACCGCGTCCACCACCGGCGGCGGCGTGAATGTACAGTACGGCGCGTTTACGCTGGAAGGCGGAACCGTAACCGGCAATCCCGCGTCCAGCGGCGGCGGCGTGTGGGTTGATAACGGCGAGTTTATGATAGAAGGCGGAAC
>JAITAW010000210.1 GCA_031283905.1 Treponema sp.
CTCATGGCGGACATCGGTTTCGTGGGTTTTCCCAATGCCGGCAAGTCTTCGTTGTTGGACAAGTTCACCAACGCCCGTCCTAAAATAGCGCCGTATCCTTTTACCACCAAAATCCCCAATCTTGGCGTACTGACGATTGACGACCGTGATATCATTTTAGCCGATATTCCTGGCATCATTGAAGGCGCGTCGGAAGGACTGGGACTCGGACTACGGTTCCTTAAACATATTTCCCGTACGCTGGCACTCATCTTCCTTATTGATCTTTCCGATGATAATTATCTTGTCGCGTTCGATGCCCTCTACAAAGAACTGGAACATTTCTCTCTAGAACTCGTGAAAAAACCCCGCGTGATAGCCGGCTCTAAGTTGGATGTTGAAAACACCACAGAGCGCTTGCAAAAACTTAAGGAAAAGTACCCTCACGAAACCGTATTCGGCCTTTCGATATTTTCAGGCGAAGGACTTGCGGATTTTACGGCTTTTGTCATGAAACTGGTGAACGAAGCGGAAAATTCTGAAAGAACCCACGCGGAGAATACGGAGCGGTAGACATGAGGGTCGCAATCCTCGGCGGTAGTTTTAACCCTGTTCACATAGGACACCTTGCGCTGGCAGACGCGGTGATTTCAACCCTTCGGTACGACCGTGTGATCTTTGTTCCGGCGTTTGTTTCGCCGTTTAAACCGGACGCGGACATAGAAAACTCTCAGGACAGACTCGACATGCTTGTCTTGTCAATTGCCGGGGACCCGCGTCTTACGGTTGACGATTGCGAATTGCGGCGCAAGGGCGTTTCCTACACCAGCAGCACGGTGGGTGACATTATCGGGCGTTATTGCCCTGACGGGAAACCCGGTCTTGTCATCGGCGATGATCTCGCGCCCGATTTTACGCAGTGGTACAAGTCAGATGAAATCCTCGAAAAGGCGGACGTCATTATTGCCGGGCGGATTTATAAAGAAGGAATGGACGCGCCCGTTTTTCCTTTCCCTCATACGGCGCTTGACAATGGAATTATGGACATATCCTCTTCAAACGTGAGGGAGCGCATAGCGCAGGACAAAAACTGGCGGTACCTCATTCCTGCCGGAGCGCGGAGCGTCATTGAGGACCGGCGGCTTTACAAGCCGCGTTCCGGCGGTTTAGAAGAACCGGAAGCAATGAAAAAAAACGTTTCCATGCCTTTTTCTCAAATAGTGTACATGGAGAACGAGGTACGGACGCTGGTAAGCCCGTCCCGTTTCCTCCATTCCCGCAATACCGCGCTTCTCTGTTATGACTTATGCGTCCGCTACGGACTTGATCCCTTGAAGGGCTACCTTGCCGGCATTGTCCACGACATCTGCAAATCGTTTCCGGAGGAAGAACTTTTTAGACTTGCGCGGAAAGACGGAGAGGAGTTGACAAAAATGGAGCGAAAGAAGACTTCGTTGCTCCATGCACGGGCGGGCGCGGCGCTGCTTAAAGAACGCTACCATATTCAGGATGAAGCAATTTTAGAGGCCGTGCGCTGTCATACGACGGGCAAGGAAAACATGGGTCCGCTTGCAAAGATCGTATTCATGGCTGATAAAGTCGAAGTTTCCCGTCCTGAGGTGAAACCCTCTCTTCGAGAGCTATGCGCCCGTCCTTCGCTGAGTCTTGACGAGTTGTTTGCCGTGGCGCTGGAGGAGATCGTCGCCTTCCTTATGGTAAAAGAACAGGATATTTCTGAAGGAACGCTCCGTTTGCTTGCTTCAATGAGTAGGAAATCAAAGCGGTGAAGCGCCGCCGTCTCAAATTGCTTCGCGCTTCCAAACGCGATGCAAGCGTAATTTTTTTGCTGCTTATCGTATTGTTGGCAGTTGGTGGAATCACGGCAGGAGTACTGTTTTTCAATTACGACCCCATTCAGGAAGCGCTTGACTCCGATCAGGTCATAAACACGCTTTTTGTTTTTGAAGGAGAACCCCAAGCCGGAAAGATCAAGCCTCTCGGCACCTTTCTTCTGATGTACTATCCGGCGACCAAACGCGCCGCGGTCTTTAACATTCCCGGTCAGGTCGGCTTGATCCTGACGGGCGTTAACCGCGTTGACCGTATCGATTCGATCTACAATCCTAACAACATAGATGTTTATAAAAAGGAAATATCCTCTTTTATTGGCGATGAAATTGATTATTCAATCGTGTACAATCTCAATACGCTTGAAAAAATGGTTGATCTGCTGGAAGGCGTGGAACTCTTCATTCCGGCTCCGGTGGAGATGTATGACAGTACGCCGCCAGTTCTTTTCGCTTCCGGCTTGTGCAGATTAGACGGGAAGAAAAGTTGTTCCTACCTTACCTATAAGTTGCCCCAAGAGGACGATGAGGCGGTGAATTTAAGGAGGCAGCGTTTTTTCTACGCATTTATAAAGCGGCTTGGGGAACAGAACAGGGCGTTGAAACAAAAGTCAGTCGCCAAGGTATACCACAGCCTTATGAAGGCGACCATGAGTGAACGTGAACAGGTGAGGCTGTTTGATGAATATTCCAATATCAATATGGATAGAATGAGCATACAATCCGTTGCGGGAACCACACGCGAAGTGTCCGGGCAGACCCTGCTTTTGCCGTCTTACAACGGGAACCTCATCAAAGAAGTGATTCGCCAGACCCTTGT
>JAITAW010000272.1 GCA_031283905.1 Treponema sp.
GCTGGAAGACGGTTGTACGATAGAATCGGTGCTGTTGTCTGACGGCAAAGAGCGGAAAACAGCCTGCATTTCAACGCAGGCTGGATGCGCGATGGGTTGCGTGTTCTGTAAAACGGGCCAGATCGGCTTCAGGCGCAATGTAAGCGCCGGCGAGATTATCGAGCAGTTTCTGCACCTGCGCTCTATAGCGGCGTTTTCCAATGTGGTGATCATGGGCATGGGAGAGCCGCTGCTCAACTTGCCCGCGTTGCGGGAGGCGCTGGCTTTTGTTACCGGTAGCGATGCCAGAGGTACTGCGGATGACGCCTTCTCTAAACGCAGGATTACGGCATCGACAAGCGGCATAATCGCGGGCATACGCGACCTGGCGGACAACGGTCCGGACATACGGCTCGCCGTATCCCTCACAACCGCAGATGAAGCGCAGCGTGAAAAACTCATGCCGGTAACAAAAACAAACCCGTTGCCGCTCCTCAAGGAAGCCCTGATCTACTATCAGCGGAAAAACTCAAAACGCATTACTTTAGAGGTGGCGCTGTTGCGGAATATCAACACCTCCAGAAAACATGCTAATCTATTAGCGGAATTCGCGCAGGGGTTGGATGTGGTGATAAACGTCATCCCCTGGAATCCGGTTGCGGGTCTGCATCTTGAAGGCGTTCCCCTGCAAGAGCCGGATAAGGCGGAGGTCGAGCGGTTCATCGCGGCTTTGCAAAAAAAGGGAAGGAACGTAACGGCGCGTTTCAAGAAGGGGCGGGAAGTTGCGGGCGCATGCGGGCAGTTGGGATAACGGCATAGCGAATCGCTGGTTTGGCGCAAGGCGCGTTATGAACGCTTCCGTACCCCCGAGGGCGATTACGCTTTTTCTGTCGTTTTCTCCATTTCACCGTGAACACAGCGTAAAAAAACCTCCATGCACACCCGCGCATCGTCTTCAGCGCGGTGCGCGTCTTTGGCGTTTATGGCAAGAGAAGCGGCTAAATCCTGCAAATTATACTTGCACATGTCCGGCAAGGCTTCTTTCGCAAAGACAATCGTATCGGCAACCCGGTTGGGAAGCATAGGAAAAGGCGGCGTCCACAAAGCGGCGGCTTGTACGGGTTGGGATTCTTCGCCTGAAAACAGATCGAGTCCCTCATCCGCGGCTTCCGCCGCCTTTTCGTATCGAATGGTAAGCGCTTCGTTGATAAACCCGCAATCAAATGGCGCATTGTGGGCGACAATAACCGTATCTTTTACAAATCGGAGAAAATCAGGAAACACCGCGTCCAGAGAGAGCTTGTCCTTCAACATATCATCGGTGATATTGTTTACCGCGCCTGCGTTGAAAGGCATGGGTATTCCCGGATTTACCAGTACGGAAAACCGGCTGATGACGCCGCTTTTGTCGAATTTAACGGCTCCAATCTCCACGATGCGATCCTTTTTCGGGTCCAAACCGGTTGTTTCAAGGTCAAACGCGGTGAACCGCCCGCCTTCATTGAAGAATGGAGCTATTTCCGTAAAAACCGGCATTTAATCTCCGATAACCGCGTGTATGTCCTTCTTGATGGCGTCCAGTTTGGCGGCGACCTCGACTTTCGCGGCGTCCAAGCCACCGGAACCGACTTCGGCGCAACAACTTGCGTAAAACTTTATTTTAGGCTCGGTGCCGCTCGGTCTCGCGCTCACTACGGTACCATCTTTCAAAAAGAACTGAAGCACATCGCTTTTGGGAAGGGCTATCGGCTCGGTCTTGCCGGGATTATGCGGATAGATGATGACGGAATTGCCAATATCGCACATCTTCTCAATCTCAATGCCGCCCAAGGTCTTGGGCGGATCTTTCCGGTATTGCTCCATGATGCCGTTCATGACGCCGGGTCCTTCAATGCCCTGGAAGTACTTGGAGACGCCGATTTCCTGCCAATACCCGCATAAACCGTACAGCTCGTTAAGCCTGTCGAGGAGGCTCTTCCCCTTACTGCGCCAGTACAGCGCCATTTCAGCGGTCATCGCCGCAGCGGAAACTCCGTCCTTGTCGCGCACTTCATGTTCGATCAAGTATCCATAACTTTCTTCGGTACCGAATACGATTGTATAAGGGATCTCGCGCAGTTCCGCCTTCCGCATCGCATCGGCTATCCATTTGAATCCGGTAAGACATTCGATACACGCCACCCCGTAGTGCGCGGCAATCCGCTTGTGCATACCGGTTGTTACAATAGTGTTGACCATTGCGGCGTTTGTGGGCAGTTCGCCCCGCTCTTTGAGCGAAAGGAAGATGTAATCCGCAAGGAGAGCGCCCATTTGGTTGCCGGTAATAAGGATAAACCCGCCCTTGCCGTCATTCACCGCAATGCCGAACCGGTCCGCGTCAGGATCGGTCGCCATAACGAGGTCGGCGCTTTCCTTTGCCGCCAGTTCAACCGCCATTTTCAGGGCGGGCGCTTCTTCGGGATTCGGAAACGCCACAGTCGGGAAATCGCCATCGCCTTCGCGCTGTTCCGGCACGGTGATAACGTTCAGTCCAAGGCTCCCGAGTACGGTTTCAACATGCATGGCGCCTGTTCCATGTAGCGGCGTATACACGATCTTCACTTCGCCGGCTTTTTCCTTGATCAGCGCCGGGCGGAACAGCTTACTCCGCACCATTGTCTGGTAAGGGGCGTCAATTTCCTTGTCGATGATCTTGAGAAGCCCTTTTGCAAGCGCGGTCTCCTTATCGATTTCCTTGACAGACGTAACCGCATTGACTTCGTTGATGATGCCCGCATCGTGCGGCGGAATAACCTGAGAGCCATCGTTCCAGTAGGCTTTATAGCCGTTGTACTGCTTGGGGTTATGACTTGCCGTAATCACGATACCGGTTTCGCACCCGAGCTGCCGTATGGCAAACGAAAGCTCCGGTGTGGGGCGCAGGCCGGAAAACAAGTAGGTTTTGATGCCGTTAGCCGCAAAAACCAACGCCGCGCTCTCGGCGAATTCCGGCGAATAGTGCCTGCTGTCAAAGGCGATGGCCGCAGACAGAGCGCCTTTCGCGGCTTTTTCGGGAAAAGCCTTAATCACGTAGGTAGCAAGTCCCTGGGTAGCTGATCGCACCACAAAGGTATTCATGCGGTTAATACCGCCGCCTATCACCCCCCGCAGACCGCCGGTACCGAATTCCAGCGTACGGTAGAACCTGTCCTCAAGTTCTTTCCAATCTTCGGCTTTGAGCAGTTGTTCAACCTCAGCCTTGAACCGCTTGTCCTTCTCTTTCACAAGATAATCATTCGCAGTCGCTATGACGGCGTTTTTTTCCATAATATTCCTCCAAATTCGTAGTATCTGCTATTAAAGCGCTCATTTTCTTCGTTTTGAATTCACGAGACGTTCAAAATCGCTGATATTCTTAACAATAATATGATCCGGCGTAAATTCGATCCTGTGTTGAGACATAAAACGGTTCAGTACGTCCCGCACCAGATGGGAGTCCATGCCGGCCCAATGCGCAACGCCCTCCGCTGTGGTCTTGAACTCGCGGCGCATTGTGGTGCGGTCGACATCCGGCTGGGTCTCGTCAAGCATAAGGAACACATCGGCCACCTTCGCCTGCTCGTCATCAAGGATCAACGTCATAAATCTGCGTTTTTGATCGTAAATGCGCTTGGTGAACATTTTAAGCAACTTGAAGGCAAGCTGGGGGTAGCCTGTCATGATCGCATCGAAATTTTGCTTGTTAAATTCCAGAAGTTTCACAGAATCAAGCGCCACCGCCGTTGCGGAGCGCGGCGAATTTTCAAGGATCGCCATTTCACCGAATATTTCCGAAGGCTTCAAAATATCAAGGGTCTTTTCAATACCCCCAATGACTTTTGTAAGCTGAACTCTGCCCGATATGATAAAATAAAACGTTTCTCCTACCTCGAATTCGGAAAAGATCATTTCTCCGGCGTGGAAATCCTTCGAGAAACGGGCGAAAGCGGAAAAATCAAAATCACTCATCCGCCACTCCCCGCAATCTTTTAGAAGCGTCATCGGCGGTTGCGTCACTGCCGGTTGCGGCACCGGCGTAACCAATCTGACCAGCAGAATCATCAGCCTCCTTATTTACGCTCGGTTTGTCACCGTAGCGGGCGAGGAAACTGACAACGGCGTTCAAATCCGCCTGAACAGCGTCTACGTACGCGCCTTCTGGATAATAGGTTAGGTATTTGCTGTATATATGCCGGGTATACGCGTACTTTTTGTTCTTAAAATAAAATTTACCCAACTGATACAGTCCGTCTTCCGGCTTTTGGTTTTGAGACTCGGGATCGTTCATCAGGGCGGCGACCTGCTTATGGGTTCTGCGCATCTGATTTGAAAAAACTTTGAGCATTTTTATAATGAGATGGGCGTTCTTCATGGCAAGCTCTTCAAATTCAGAAACGCTAAAAGCCAACACCGTAGCATCTTGCGCCACTATTGCGTCTTCTTCCCGGGGATAATGACCGAGCGCGGACTTAACACCGAAAAATTCCCCCTTGGCCAGAGGTTCGCTGACGTCTTTGCCCGACTCAATATCTACATGCAGGAGCCTAACGCTTCCTTTCTGCAAAAGAAGAACTGTTTCCGCAACGTCTCTCTCAAAATAAATAACAGAATTCGCTCTATACTGCAACAGTCTCGGCATTTATACCTCCGGTTCAAAAGGCAGATAATCTAGAACTTTCTTAAAGCCTATCTTCTTGCGGCACATAACATAATGTCCCGCGGGATCTCCAATTACAAACATGGGGCGATTGTTTACCCGTATTACGGCGTATCCTCCGGGCAATTCCCCGCCCAACAGATCGATAAACCGCATCTCCCCGTAAATCGGCCTGCCGGCAAGGATGAGCAGTTCGATGTCGCGCATCTCAGCTCCAGCGAAGTTTTCAAAAGGGTCGTTGTTGTTTGCCTTCAACACCATTATATCACCCGATTTTCCCTCGTCCAGAGTACCGGTCTCTTTATCCATCCAGAACGCTTTTGCGGCGTTGGCCGTAACCATTTCAAACAGGCTTTTCGCCGGAAGGTCTTCACCGTACAGTTCACGGTACAGATTCCGGTCGTAGTGCATTTCCGCAAGTATATTGATTGATCCGCTTGCCGAAGAATCGGTGCCGATGGTAACATTTACGCCGGCTTGCAGGAATTTCCTGATTTTGCAGGTAACGTTAAACATAAGCATATTGGAAGCCGCGCACCACGAAAGGCTTGCTCCCGCCTTTGCCACAGCTTGTATATCTTCATCACTGAATCCAATGCAATGGATGAACAGACAATGCTTATCCAAAATTTTCAGCTTTTTCAAATTTTTCACGCCATTCATGGCTTCTTCATCAAAACCTTCAGATAAATGGGTGATGAAAGGGCATTTGTTTTTTACCGCCAGTTTGTGTTCTTGCTCAACGCCGTCTCCCCATTTTAAGTCATAGGAAGAAGTCTCGTGCGCGAGAGCATAGTTGGTGATCGCGCGAATGGGCAGTCTGGGAAGAATTGCCCCATTCAACGACCTGGGAAAGTGATCATTCACGGTGAGAGCGCCGGAAAATAGATTTTTATACGCGCTTAACAGGTAGAGGTCTTCCCGCGCGAGATGAGAACGCTCAATAAAGGTGTCCGATGCTTTTAAATCATTGTCCCATGGAAGCCAGTTCAAATAATAGCAACCCGGCTTGGGACCCACACGGGGAAGATAATTTCCCTGCATGTGATCATGCGTATTGATGAGCGATGGATACACTATGGACGCGCCGCCTAAATCTATTGAAACGCCTATGCCGGCGGCGCACTTTGCATTTGAGGCGATCTTGCCTTCTTTTATAAAGATTGAACCGGCTTCGACTTTTTTGGCAGAAGAAACAATGATTCCGTTTGACAATGTATATTCGGACATTCCGCACCCTCTACGCTATTGTAAGATTATATGAAAAAACAGTCAAGAAGAAATTGTTGTTTTTTACCGCCCTTTTGCGGTAATGAAGCCAAACCGGAAGATTAAATTTCGGTGGTGATCTAGAAAGTATGATAAAGGGATAACGACAACAGGGGCACAAAGAAATACTATGAAATCATGTTAACAACCATAGACATCAAATGCACCCATTACCAGAACTCTAACATAACCGGAAACGGAAAAAAGCAAGGGGAAACAAAATTACCTCCGCAAAGATTGCGGCCGCCAATTCAAAAGCGGCCGTGAACGCACTTACAACGGAACGCTTTCACGGGTTAAAAACATGATAAAAATCATGCCGGTCAGGGGAACGGGCATACGGGACATCGTGATAATACTCGAAATAAGCGTTACCGCGGTCTTAAAAGCGCTTACATCGACAAAATACAGGATAAAACCGAAACAAAGCCGCTATGACCGCCTTGGGACAGGCGAGTTTTGGACGTATGTAG
>JAITAW010000218.1 GCA_031283905.1 Treponema sp.
CGTGCTTTCCCGGTCATCCTTTAAATTTCTGAGGAGAGGGAACAGCCTTTGGCGGTTCCCTCTCATTGAACCTCTCTCCGCCCGCTCGTTGGCAACAACCACAAAAACTATAAAAAACAATCATAAAAATATACGATATTGTAACAAAGCTACTAAACAAATAAGAAATATTACTGAATCGTAATAAAGTTACTTGACAATATATAAAAACACTGCTATTCCTTTACAAAATAAAGGATTCCATATAAAAACCATAGCCATAGCTCTCCAAAAAGGCAGTACCAGCAACCGACCTCATCGTATCCCTCGCGGCGGAACTGGCGAAACACGCCGATACTATCCTGCTTGACGCAGACCCTCAAGGCAACGCCTCTGTGTGGATAGGTCTCGAAACCCTCAAGGCGGAAGTCGCCAGCGTGCTGTTCAAAAAATACTCTCTGCAAAACGCCGTTGTCGCCACCGCCACGGAGCATCTTTCCCTCTTGTCCAGCGCTGGACCCGGCGGGAACTGAAAGTATTCAGTGAAATGGCTACTCCCTGCGAACCTTTCTGTATGCAGGATGTCCTCAAAGACCTGTCCGCCACCTACCGCTATACGGTTATCGGCCTCTCCCCATCATTCGGCTCTCTTGAAGGCATCACGCCCATCATGCCCGACCCTTTCAGCATAGACTGCTTGCAAAAATCTTCGCCTCAAACTTTGCCGACCTCCGAAGAGGTCGAGGTGAAGCATCAGTCCCGGTATGGCGGTCCACAGGTGGGGGAAGAACCGCGGTGGGACTCCGGAAAGCTGGTTATTCTGAAAGAAGTGGTCCGATTGATGCGGAAAATAGGCTTAAACGCCCGGCGGAGGAGTAAGTTTATCCCCACGACCAACTCGAGCCACGGATCGGCGGTATGGGAGAACGTCCTCAACTGGCGGTTTTGCGCCGGGAAGCCGGTGGAGAAACGGGTACCGGGTATCACGTATCCACACACCTCTGGAAACAGGGTGTATCTGACGATGATACTCGATCTTTTCGACCGAAGGGTCATAGACCGGGACTTGAGCGATGACATAGAGACCGTCCTTACGGCTATCCCTGCGGCGCAAATAGCGTTTACCTATCGGCAGTCCCGGGACACTCTGCTATTCCACTCCGACAAGGGAAACGCGGTATTGCGCGAAATTCTTTCGAGAGCGGCTGAGGGGAACCATATCCACAGATAAGCCGAAGCATGAGCCGGAAGGGGAATTGTCAAGAGAACGCCTGTGCCGAATCATGTTTCAAAACGTTGAAAAGGGAATCGGAAACCCTGGACGGAAAAGATCCGGCGGGAGAGATATGTCAGTCGGTGTTCATGTACATTGAGGCTTATTACAACCGGCTTCGTTTGCATTCCGCATTCCTGAGCGGAGCGGATTACCGGCAGTACCGCCCGGCAGTTTATCCTCTCTTGGGAAGAGATACGCTTCGAGGATGTGTGAGAGGTCCTCCGGCGCGGTTAATAGCGGCAGTACAAAATATCCATATCTTCCAAACGGCTGGTATGCGGCCTTAAACGTTTTTTAAAATCCTCAAAATTTTTATTTGCTTCCGGTGTCCAGACGGCTTCCGCAAGGGCGCAGACGCGGGGAAATATCATGTACTCGGCGAATTTGGAAGCACTTACATATTCTGTCCAGAGATTGCCCTGAGCACCTAATACAAACGCTGCTTCTTTTTTGGTCATTCCCGTGGAAACCGGATTAAGCGCATATAATTGGGAAAATAATTGGGGGAAGGGTTGCCCCGGTTCTTCCGGGGAGTCTTTTTGTTTGTAATCAAAGTAACAGCCGTCGCTGTTCGGCGTCATGATAACAGGACGTCCCATTTTTACCGCGTTGTTACCTCCCGCGCGTCCGCGCCAGGACATAATAACCAGTCCCTCGTGGAATTTTTTTGCTTCTTTTTCATTGTCAATAACTTCATCCCAAGCTATAGCGGTCTTTCCGCGCTCCGCAAGCATGGCCACGAGCCTTGCCGTTATCCGGGCCTGCAAGCCGGAAGTTTCTTTTACATTCCATTCCTTCATTCTTTCTCGGCATTTTGGACATTCCGCCCAGCGTTTGAAACTAACTTCATCGCCGCCTATATGCACATATTTTGATGGGAAAAGCTCTTCGGTTACATCAAAAATCGCCGACGCGAGGTCCCAGAGGCCATCGTTTCCAGCGCAGAGCACGTCGTCAAATACACCGAAGCGGTCTTCCACGCGATACGGGCCGCCTGTACAGCCTAATCCTGGGTAAGCTGCAAGCACCGCCGACGTATGTCCTGGTAAATTGATTTCGGGTATTACTTCAACATGACGGATGGCGGCCTGGGCAACAATTTCTTTAATTTCACTGATCTGGTAAAAGCCGCCGTAATAGGCATCTCGGCGGCGGGTGTCAAAGCGCCTTGAGCCGATTTCGGTAAGCAGGGGGTACTTTTTTACCGGCAGCCGCCACCCTTGATCATCGGTCAGATGCCAGTGGAATTTGTTGATGTGATGCATTGAAATAGCATCAATCAGCTTTTCGATGAATTCAACGGTAAAAAAACTGCGCGAACAATCAAGCATTAAGCCGCGCCATTGGAATTGCGGATAATCTTCGATAACGGCGCAGGGGATACCGTCCGAGTCCATGGTCATAAGAAGTTGCCGCATAACCTGGAGCCCATGGTATGCGCCGGCGCCGTCGGGGGCTTCGATGGTAACGCCGCGAGGGGCGATTATTAATGTATAGTTTTCCTGTCTTTTCTTTTTATTCAGCAACTGTTTTAAAGTGATATATACGCCGGTATCTTTTTGCGGGAAAACAGTTTTCATTTGCTCACGAAAAACCGCCATTTCCATCTTAAAGCAGGCATCGCCTGCTATTAACGGCAACCCTTTACAAAAAAAACTGCCGTCCGTGTACTCTACCGATGCCGGCGCGGGGATGATATTCAAATTCTCCATAATTACTCCTCAATTATTTTTGTAACTATTCAGTCGTAGCGCAGGTTCAGAATTTTTTCGTTCTCTAGTGCTTTAACAAAGCGGACTACTGCCCCTTTGTGCTCCCAATCGGCTCATTTCGTGGCATAAAGCCCTTTCATTACGCCGGTTTCCACTATCCCCGCAGGCAACTGAATAGTTACTTATTTTAACAAAAACTAACCAGAAGAGTCTTAATCTCAAATGGTTTAAAGACAAGCGGAACGCGAGAAGCGCTACATTGCACACTGCGGCCGTTTTCTTCAAGCATATCCGTTTCTTCAATAGACGTGACAGGACGGCTAAAGTGGAGATTGCTTGCCCGGTGTCTGCCGGAACTTTCGTAGAGACGCACAACCAGTCTTTTTAGATTTTTTCCGGTGTCCGATTCCGGTGCCTTAATGCTCTCGATAATAAGCGCTGGATTGTCCGGCGAACAAAGCGAAAACCATGTATCGGTTTCGGCGGGTGTTCCCGGAATGTTTTCGATGCCGGTCTTTGTATTAAGTTCATAGGCGGACTGCACTACGCCGGATTCGTTAAAAGAACCCGTCCAGGGGAGCAGCGCGTAGGTAAAACGCTGTTCACCTTGATCCGCCTCCGGGTCCGGTGCCAGTGGAGAACGAAGCAGTGTAAGCCGCATCCTTCCACCGGATACATCGTGGCCGTACTTGCAATCGTTCAAAAGGCCGATACCGGATCCTTCTTCTTCAAGTGAAATCCATTTATGGGCGCAAATTTCAAACTTCGCCCGATCCTGCGGAAGATTCTTATGGGTATTACGAAAAAGATGCCCGTATTGCGTTTCGCAGCGGACCTCGGTAGTACTAATCGCGGTATCAAAACTCACTTTTAAAAGCCGTCGTTTTTCGCACCAGTCAACTTTAGTATCAAAATCAATACGCCGGTTATCCGCATAACAGATCATGTCCTGGGTTAAACGGGACGCTTCGCCGATTTTATAATTCTGGCGGATGCGGATACAGAGCGGGCCGTCAGATACGACCCGCGTTGATTCAAGGGTATTTTCCGGAACAATATGCCTGGTATAATCCGAATCAATGTCCCATGCATCCCAGAATACCGGCAGGTCGCGGGCGCTGATAAAAGCGTTAAAGAGTCCGCCCGGCGCAACCTGTTCTTTTTCGGTTTGTACATCGACAAGGCTGATAATATGCCCACAGTTATCAAATTTGATGCGGAAAAACGGCGTTTCAAGCAAATCGTTTTTATAGGTAAAAAGACTTTTTTCACCCGTACCGCTGCCAGAAATCGTAAAACGCGCCCAGCCCATTGGGGGCAGATTGATTCTGACGGCCGCCTGTTCAACGCCGTCCATGTCTGTATAAAACTGCATCGGATGAACGCCAGAAGCGGATTGCAGGCTTTTTACCCCGACCCCCAAAACCACCGCCGGTACGGTTATAGTACCTGCCCGTTCCCATGAAAGATCGTTAAACAGGAATATCCCGCCGCCTGAAACCAATGCTCTTCGGGTATCGGCAGC
This sequence comes from Treponema sp., assembly GCA_031283905.1. Classification (GTDB taxonomy): domain Bacteria; phylum Spirochaetota; class Spirochaetia; order Treponematales; family Breznakiellaceae; genus JAIRKH01. The sequence continues at coordinate 4,493 of JAITAW010000218.1, forward strand.
AATGCTGTCCAGGCGGGCAAGAATTTGCGCCGAGTCAGCCTCGGCTTCTTTGTAAACCCGGTTAATTGAAGAACCGGGAATAATATCATGGAACTGAAGGGTAAGCGTTTTTTTCCACGCGGCGGCCAATTCACTCTTCGGATAAACCGCCTTGCCTTCCAACTCGGCCCAGGACGCAAGAAATTCCGTCCCGCGCAGGGCAAACTCAATACGGCGATTGTTCCGTTTGGCGCGGGACTGGGTTGTGTACGTGCCGCGATGCAGTTCAAGGTACAACTCGCCGTTCCATTCTGGCAAGTCTTCGGGATGGGCAAAAATCCGTTCAAGAGCCGGTGTAATTTTTGTCCACCCGGATTTCGGACTCCCTTCAAGGTTAGCCAGGCGACGCGCCATTTCAATATCGGAACGGAGCGTACCTCCGCCGCCATCGCCCTCGCCTATTGATTTTATCAGTTCTTCCTGGACTTCTTTATTCTGAACTTCATTCCAGTCAGCAAGCAATTGTCCGGGCTCCACCCGTCCATTATAGCCGCCTATGCGGGAAGTAAGAAAAAGTGCGTTCATACCCGTACCGTCAATGCCGCGCCAGATAAACGTATCATAGGGGAAACGAGTTGTATCGTTCCAGTTTATCTTGCTTGTTACAAAATACTTGATGCGGCAACCGCGCAAGATCTGCGGCAAAGCGGCCGCGTAACCGAACACATCGGGGAGCCAGAGCGTATCCGCCTCATAATCGCCAAACATTTCTTTATTTGCCGCCTTGCCAACAAGAAACTGCCGTATAAGCGATTCCCCTGACGGAATATTGCAGTCCGCTTCGACCCACATGCCACCGTTTGGTTCCCACTGACCGTTTTTGTACGCTGTTTTTACCGCCTCAAATACGTCAGGATACTCGCTTTTAATAATTTCAAGCTGGCAGGGCTGGGATTGAATAAAAATAAACTCGGGGTATTCGTTTATAAAACGCAGCATATTCGAAAAAGTGCGGGCGGCTTTTCGCTCGGTTTCGGCGACAGGCCAAAGCCACGCGTGATCAAGATGGGCATGGCCGATAAGATTAACCAGTGGAACGGTATCGCCGTTTTTCGCTTTTAAAAGCGAAGCGGTTTGTTTCGCTGCTTTTACGGACTGTTCTTCGAGTTTTTCGCCTTCCGCCATCAGGTTGACATTATCGGTAAGCGCGTCAAAAAGCCCTTTTAAAATACGTGTTTTCCTTAGGGAATTATTATCAAGCTGTTTGGCCAGTTCAAAGAGGGCTTTTACATCGTAAAAAAGAGAAAAAATCCCCTCGAAACGTTCAACAAGAAAACCACCCTCGAAGGTGTTCGGAAAATCCGTGAGCGTTTTTCCGGTATTAACGACAATAGAAGTCCCTTCAAAAGGCCCGCACCCGCCGTGCGGATGCCCGGAATAGGCCTCCACATGAAGCGTATGTTCCATGCCGTCCGCCTCGATGCGAATCTTCTTGTGGAAAACATTAAAAGCACCCGCGGGCCTACCGTCAATAAACGCAAGAGAATCCGCATTCGGCGTTACATTCAGAAAAAGTGCGTGGCTGCTACGGGGAACGCAATACACAGCGCGGAACCACCAGCAATACCACGATTTGCCCCACGGGCACGGGGTTGTAACTTTCTGCCAATCCACATGTTCAGGAGGTTTTCGGAATGTTTTATCGGTAAAGAAAACTTCAAACTCAAGACCGGCGATCTTCCGGTACGCGTTTTTTTCAAGAAAACCCATGTATTGCTCTATGCGCTGTTCGATTTTTGGAATAAGCATAAACACTCCGTAACTATTTTCGGTCGTAACGTGATCTCAAAACATTTCTTGTCCTCTAATGCTTTAACAAAGGGGTCAAGGAACCGCTCCTACAACGCTTCCGGATCATTGCCGCATGAAAACGTTGTGGAGTTTCGGGGCAGATCATCGCATAACAAGCCGTTGAGTTCGCGTAGTGAACATCACAGCCTCATACACACCGCTCTTGCGCCCGTAGGGTACGCCCCAAGCGCACCTCACTCCCAATCGCCCAGCAGACGACCGAATAATTACAACACTCCTTTATTTTTTTCATCGGAATTTCCAGAATTATCCCCAACCGGGGTCTTCAAAGATTACCATTATTTGTAAAATTCATCAATCTGGCGTTGCGCTTCCGCTATTATTTTATCCATGCCTTTCTTTTTCAGATCCACGATTACCAGAGGAAGCGTTGTTTCGGGATCGGAAGCGCCGGTTCTAAGATCGGTATAATATTTCATCCATGTGTTTTTGCAGTTTATCACCTCGTTTTCCACCGGGGTCATATCCATGTTAAAGCCCAACAGTTGGGAAGCCGCCGCTGTCTCATTTAAATGCCTTACCTCGTCCCAATACCCGGCCGGGACCGTATCTTCCGGCGTTTCAATAAAATAATTTCCCTCCTGGTAATTAACAAGGGGCCAGTCGGTTCTGTCACGATGCACCGCTTTTCTACCGTCCGGCATTGTTACATAGTGAAAGTGATCCCCCTCGATGCCGTAAGCCATCATATCGCGAAATTTCGAGTCGGAATTTACAAGCTGAAGAAGTTTTAGGGCTTCCCTTTTGTATTTTGAATTAACGCTAATACAATTAATCGACCCCTGTATAGACTGGGTTGAATGGATGGGTCCATAGAATTTTGAAGGGAGGTATTTTTCAATACCGGCGCTTGTAGCGTAAGACGCCGCGACTGCTGGCCATGCCTGGGCAATAAAGTACGGCCGGTATTTTGGCAGATTATCAACCATGTTCGCGTCGGGATTGATAACGCCTGTTTCATACCATTTGTGCATATAGTAAAACGCTTCCAGTACATCGGCCTGTTCCAAAGTACAGACGACCCGGCGTTCAGGATCATCGCTTCGCACGCCTATGGGATGCAGAAACGAGGTAAACGTATCGTAGCGCAAAAAAACAGGATCAACTTCACCCTTTGACATAATATACGGATAGTAACGCTGCCCTTCTCCCGCCTTTATTTTCCTGAAATTAAAATCAAGATTTTGCCATGAATTATCTTCGATATTTAACTGATACTTATTAACGATCCCGGCGTCCCAAAAAGCGTACATTGTCGAAGCAGAATCTTTGTATGTCGGGATGCCGTAAATTATTCCGTTCAGCGAAACGCCGCGCCACAGTTCTTCGGGAATGCCGTTATACAGATCGGGAGTTACCTCTTTTACAAGAGCGGTAATATCCGCGTAAGCGCCCATGGAGGCAAAGCTGGGGTACGTGTTGGCATCGGAAAAAAGGATATCCCAATATTCGCCGGTGTTTATCATCGCGTTAAAACGCTGAGAGGCGTTTGCCCATGTTCCCTGTCGCACCTCCATATGAACACCAATTTTTTCCTGGGTGTAATCGCTCAGTATTTGGGAATAATGGGACAAATCAGACGAATTTGAACCGATTTGCCACCAAATAAGAGTTGGTATACCGGAATCAGCGTTCTTATCGCAACCTGATAAAATCATAACGGCGGCAAGCACGGCCAGAGAAACAAGGCAAAAGTTAATTCTTTTTAGCATTTTACTACCTCGCTTAATTAGCCTTTTATGGCGCCTATTGTCAAACCCGACACAAAGTAACGCTGAAAGAACGGATACGTACACGCAATCGGTATAACCGCGATAACGACAATCGCCATACGGGCGGCTTCTTTCGGCATATTTGCCAGAATCTGTTGCCGTACTACGCCAAGAGAACTCGCGTTTTGTAAAAGAAATTCTATGTCGCCCAAAATTTTGTTTAAATAGGCCTGCAAAGAATAAAGGTTTGAATCGTTGATATAAAGCAGCGATGTAAACCAGTCGTTCCAGTAGCCAAAACAGAGAAACAGCGCGATTGTCGCAAGCACTGGTTTTGAAAGGGGAATAATAATCTTAAAAAAAATTAAAAACTCCGATGCGCCGTCAATATTGGCCGACTCGATAAGAGAGCCGGGAATGGTCGCGTTAAAAAACGTTTTACACAAAATAATATTATACGGTGAAACCGCAAGCGGCAGGATAAGAACCCATATAGTGTTGCTCAAATGCAAAAAATTACCGATAATAAAATACGTAGAGACCAGTCCGCCGTTGAATATCATCGGTATAAATACATACCAGATAAAAAAATTTTGCAGTTTGTAGCCTTTACGCGAAATGACATAACCCATTAAGGCGTTTAATATGACACCGATACTTGTTCCCGCAACCGTTACAAAAACGGAGATTCCAAGCGCCCGCATTATCGCGGGACTTTGCGTAAAAATATATTTATACCCGTCAAAAGAAAATGTTTTTGGAATAAAACGGTAGCCGTAATCATTCAGACTGCTCTCCGCCGAGAATGAGATTGACAAAACCAAAAGCATCGGCATAATGCACATAAACGCCAATAGTATCATTATTATATTAAAAATAAGGTTGGCGGGTTTACTTACCCGCATAAAGCGATTGATTGTTCCCTGCTTTCTTTTATTCGCCATTTTGCGCCTCTTTCCCGCCGTTAAATCATTGCGGATTCAGGATCAATCTTGCTGACAATTTTATTTGCCAGAAGGGTCAGAACGAAAGCGGTTACGGACTGAAAAAGCGCCGCTGTGGCGGTCATGCCGATAGGCGACGTAGGGCTCATCAACTGCTTGTAAACAAATACATCGAGGGTTGTAACGGTATTCGCCAGCATGTTGGAATCACGCGGCACCTGATAGAAGAGTCCAAAATCGGAATAGAAAATGCGCCCTACATTCAGGATAAACATAAGCACGATAACGGTCTTCATCATTGGAATGGTAATGCGTATTATCTGCCGCCATTTTGAAGCGCCGTCAAGCAGGGCGGCTTCGTATACTTCTTTGTCAAGCGCCGTAATGGTAGCAAGGTAAACAATCATCCCGTAACCAACGCTTTTCCATTGGCTCATAAATACCAGAAAACCCGGCCAGAAGTCCGGCTCCATGTAAAATTTATGCCGTTCGCCCCCGAATTTTACGATAGTGTCGTTTACAATACCCATATCCTGGCTTAAAAAGCCCCATACAAGAGCGGTAATAACAACCCATGAAAGAAAATAGGGGAAAAACATCAGCGTTTGATATATTTTCGCAAGGCATTTGCTGTAAAGTTCAGAAACAATAATCGCAAGCCCAAGTGTAAGCGTTGTACCGATGACAAGCATTACGATATTGTAGGACAGGGTATTCCGCAAAGCGATCCATACATCATCGTTATTTAAAAGCAGCTTAAAATAGTGCAGGCCGACCCACTTACTGGTGATAAGACTGTGTAAAAAGCCGCCGTTAATGTGGTATTTTTTAAATGAAATAATAACGCCGAACATCGGAAGATAACTAAACAGGAGAAACCATACCGCTGTCGGTAGCGCCAGAAAAGAGATTTGCGTGTCGCTTTTTGTCCAGGGTTTCTTCTTTTTAATTGTGTTTGCCATATGCGTCATAAAATTCCTCCATTTTATTATGTTCCCGTTCCAAAACAAGGACCTCCCATGCGGCAAGTTCTTGTTTGCCCGCAAACCCCGTATCAATGACGGCGGTGGAAGGCGAAAAATTCATCAAGAAAACATAATCCGTTTTCCCATCGCTCCTTACCTGCGCCGTTACGCCCGCCGGGAGCGGACCTTCAATTACCCGTTTGACGCCGCGCCGGTCTACAAGCTCGCGGTAAAAATCGTCAAGAAAATCAGCGCCGGTCCGGGCCGCGATAAAATAGGCGCTGCCCTTCCCGTACTGATGGACGGTAAGCGCGGGCCTTCCGGCGTAAAAATCCCGGTCATACACTGCCAACTCTTCCGCTCCCCGCAAATGGGCCAGTTCGCAGAACTCGTGTACCGCGTAGTTTCTGCCCTTCCAGGCAAAGCTGTTCCGGTCTTCGGGGTAAAGCGAATCAATTTCCTCACACCAGATTCCCAGAATGTCTTTAAGCGGGCCCGGGAAACCCCCGGTAAAGGCCAGGTCGTTTTCATCAACATATCCGGTTATGTAGGTCGTTACAAAAGCGCCGCCGTTTTTTACAAACTCCGCTATCTTTTCGGACACACAACGGCCGGCATCGTCTTTCCGCAGCATGTAGAGCATGGGGGCGGCAACAATGTCATACCCCTCAAAACTCCGGGTCGACTCAATGATATCAACCGAAACGGCCTGTTTCCAGAACGCCGAATAATGCTCAATTACGGTTCTGTCGTAGGCGGTATCTTTCTGCAAAAAGCCGCGCGCGTCCCCTAGCGCCCATGCGTTTTCCCAGTCGAAAATTAACGCCACACCTGAAGGCGTTCCGCAGCCCGTGATGCGGTCCATTGTTTTAAGCCGCGACCCCAAATCGGCTATTTCCCGGAAAACACGGCTGTTTTCCGTCCCTTCATGATCGACCACCGCGCCGTGGAACTTTTCACTTGCGCCCCGCCCCTTTCTGAACTGGAAATACTGAACCGAGTCCGAACCATGAGCTATCGCCTGAAGCGATTGCAGTATATGAACCCCGGGACGACGGAGTTTTGCCACCGGCTGCCAGTTAGTCGCCGACGGCGC
>JAITAW010000004.1 GCA_031283905.1 Treponema sp.
GTAATAGCCGGTTGTGACGGCGTAACCAATGGCAACGGTCTGGGCTATGATCACGCAATGTACATCCATAAACTTGGCGCCGATGTGCTCACTACAGGGGATTGTTGTTTTTATAAAAAAGATTTAACCGGAAATCTTGACAAAATACCGTTTGTCCTGCGTCCGGCCAACCTTACAGAGGGCGCTCCGGGGGCGGGTTTCCGCTGTTATAACAGCGGGGGTAAAAAGATAGCCGTCATTTCAATGCTAGGCCAGTTCGGTTTCAGCCGTATCCACGCGGAAAATCCGCTTTCTTTTTTGGACAGACTGCTGAAAAAGCTATACAAAGAAACGCCGGTGATAATACTGGATTTTCATGCCGTAACAAGCGCTGAAAAACGCGTCCTTTTTGCCGTAGCCGACGGGCGCGTCTCCGCGGTAATAGGCTCGCATACCCGCGTTCAAACTGCCGATCAGGAGTTGTTTCCCGGTGGAACCGCGGTAATAACCGACGCCGGACGGAGCGGGAGTTTTTACTCTGTCGGCGGGGCGGAAATTCAATCCCGTATTAAAGAGTATATGTCCGGTATTCCCGACTGGACAAAGGATGCATGGGATTTCTGCGAATTTCAGGGCGTGCTGATTGATGCCGGAAACGACGGGAGAGCGTTGTCAATCGAACGTATACGCATACCGGTACAGGTTCCGGCTGAGGCAGAGAGGAAGCCGAATGGCTGATGGTGAAAGGCCGCTCGTTCTGATAATCGCCTTCATGCTGGACGCCGCGGCAGGAGATCCCGCATGGTTTCCTCATCCGGTGCGCGGCATTGGTTTTCTTATTGTAAAAGGCGAGACGTTGTTCAGGGGTATTTTTTGCCGTAAGATATATTCAACAAGAAGGGAGCGCACTGCGGGGGCGGCGCTTGTCCTTTCCATATGCGCCCTTACATTCGTTTTTTTTCAGGGGCTTATTTACATGGCGCGTTACTTTGGCCGGATGTCCGAATTCGCCGTGCTGGTAATCACCGCGTATCTTGCGATTTCACCGCGCTGTCTGAGGGATGAGGCTATGAAGGTTTACGGCAAAGTCAGGGACGGCGATTTACCGGGGGCGCGGGCTCAGGTATCAAGGATTGTGGGGCGGGATACCACGTGTCTTTCCATGGAAAAGGTGATAAAAGCGACGGTCGAAACGGTTGCCGAGAGCTTGGCGGACGGAGTTGTCGCGCCGCTGTTCTACCTTGCCATAGGCGGGCCGGCGCTGTCCATGCTCTACAAGGCTGTAAACACGATGGATTCGATGATAGGTTACAAGGATCAAAGGTATATTGATTTTGGCCGGGCAGCGGCAAAACTCGATGATCTGCTCGGCTGGATTCCCGCAAGAATCGCGGCGCGTCTGTTGATTATCTCCGCGGCGATGCTACATTTTAATGCGGGGAACGCTCGAAAAATATATAAACGTGACAGGTTTAATCACGCAAGCCCGAACAGCGGTCATACTGAGGCATCCTGTGCCGGAGCTCTGGGGCTTATGCTGGGCGGGGACGCATATTACGGTGGAAAACTTGAGCAAAAACCGGTAATCGGGGATGAGCTTAGGCGGGCGGAAGCCTTTGACATAGTCCGCGCCGTGCGTTTAATGTATGTTTCAAGCGTAATCTTTGTGGTAATAGCCGGCGCAATTCTTGCCGCCATATACTGCATCATGCGGTAAACGGTTATGGAAATAAGACATGGTGGCAGGGAGTATCTGCCGGAAGGCTTGTTAAAAAACGCCGGTTTGGGCGGAAAGGAACTTATCGACTTTTCGGTAAACATAAGCCCTTTGGGGATGCCGGACGCCGCGGTGGAAGCAATCCGCCGTTCCGCGGCGGATTGCGGTAAATACCCGGACCCGTTCTGCCGCGATCTCCGCGCTGCCCTTTCCGGCTATCTTGGCGTTGAAGCGGAACGGATAGTATGCGGCAACGGAGCAGGCGAGTTAATTTACCGGATAGTTCAATGGAAAAAACCGCGCCGCGCGCTTGTAACTGCGCCGGCGTTTTCCGATTACGAAAAGGCGCTATGTGAAGTTTCCTGTGCGACCGTCTATCACGAACTTTCAAAAGATGATTTTTCCATTGACCGTCAAATCCTATCGAAGATGAACGGCGCGGAAATCGTTTTTTTATGCAATCCCAACAATCCTACGGGGAAAACCATAAGCCCTGGTTTACTCCTGGATATAGTGCAGTATGCCGTATCGCTGGGTATCACTCTTGTAATTGACGAATGTTTCAACGAATTTCTTGACGAGCCGCAGGTTCATACCGCGCTTTCATATATCAGCGAATCACAAGGTCTTATAATTCTACGCGCCTTTACAAAGATATACGCGATGGCGGGGCTTAGACTCGGTTACTGTGTTACAGGCAGTGTGGAGGATGCTAAGGCTCTGACGGATACCGGTCAGGCTTGGCCGGTATCCGTCCCGGCGCAAGCTGCGGGAATCGCGGCGATGTCCGATAAGTATTATATTGAGCGTGTACGCGGTATAGTTAAAGCGGAACGTACAATGATGAAAGACGGGCTTTCAAAACTTGGAATCAAAGTATTGGGCGGAGAAGCTAATTTTATCTTTTTTAAAATAGGCCGCGGCTTTGATGAAACGATGTTTTTTGATTCGCTTCTGCGCCGTAATATTTTGATACGACGCTGCGATAACTACCGCAGCCTTGGCGGCAGCTATTACAGAATCGCCGTCCTTAACCATGATGAAAACGCCGCGCTGCTTAAAGCCCTGTATGAAAT
>JAITAW010000035.1 GCA_031283905.1 Treponema sp.
TCCGGCAAACGCGCCGTGAATACATCGCCTTCGCTTAAACGCCTAACTTTTGCAAGGTAGCGATAATCATCACCAGTCAAGCGCACCACCCCGTGAGCATCGGTCGGATACGGCAGAAGAAATTGTTTCATAAGGCTGCCAGCAGTTCCTCCGCTTCAGCCTCGTCCTGCAATTGTTTAAGGGTCTTCGTACCCTGCATCAGTTGTTTATACGAGCCTCCGTTGAGGATATTCACCGCTTCTTGCAACTGAACATCGTAGTCAAGGTCGTACACCGGCGCGGTCGCAATACGGTTCTGCTCGTTTCTGATGATAATACGCAACAGTTTCGCGTCAAGAGAGTATTTCGCGCTTAATTGCGCCGCATATACGTTTATGTCCGCAAATGAAAGATTCGGATGCTCCTTTACATACGCCGGAATCTCGTTCGCCTCGATAAGCGCCTTGAGGTTTGGCGTATCCTCCTCGGTAAATTCGGGCGCTTTCACCTCCCTATCGGGCGGGATGCCGATCTTGTCGATATTCACATCGCTTGGGGTGTAATATCGCGCAACCGTGATTTTATACCCGTCTCCGCTGCCTTGTATCGGGAAGACCTGTTGCACCGAGCCTTTTCCGTAAGATTTCTCACCAACAAGATACGCCCTGCCCCTGTCCTTTAACGCGCCCGCGACGATCTCCGACGCTGAGGCGGATGCGTTGTTGATAAGTACAATAACCGGCATATCGGCGGAAACCTCGGCGTTTTTTTGGGCGTGAAAGACGCGGTTTTCTCTCGGTATCCGGGACTTGGTGCTGACCACCACGCCGCCGTCCAGAAACAGATCGCACACGTCAATCGCCGCGTTAAGAAGCCCGCCGTAATTGTTCCGCAAATCAAGGATAAGCGCCTTGCAATTATGCGCGCGAAAATATGCCAGCGCGTCTTTCGCCCGCTCGCTGGTCATGGGAGTGAACGTAAGCAACTTGAGATAGCCGGTATCGCCTATCATGGCGTATTTCGCGGTCGGCACTTCAATAACGGCTCTTGTAATCGTTACCGGAAATTCGATGTTCGCGCCCCGCCGGATAAGCACCGTAACATCGGTGCCGGGCTTGCCGCGCAGCCGCTCAAGCACCTCGTCCATGGTAAGTTCATCGGTCGGCTCGCCGTCAATTTCGATGATGAGGTCTCCGGCGTTGATTCCCGCGCGCCAGCCGGGCGTGTCTTCCATAGGAGCGGCCACTTCAACATACGGGGGATTTCCGTCTTTCGCCTCAACCGGTTTTGAAATATACAAACCAACGCCCCCAAAGTTGCCCGAAGTCGTGTCGCTTAAATCCAGCATCTCCCGCGAGGACAAAAAGTTCGAATGCGGATCCCCGATCGCGTTGAACATTCCGTTCATGGCGCCTTCTTAAAGTATTTCGGGATGAACCTCGTCAACAGAATGGTTTTGAATAAATTCAAGTATCTGTTGTATTATTGGTCCGTACCGTCGTGGACTTTGATTTCCTTGCGCATCCGCATAAGAAACCGGAGTCATCATCAGGACAACGCCCAACCCAATGGAAGCAAGCCACCAGAGAAGTGGCGCCGCCTTTTCATTTATAAGAAAAAATATGCGCTTTTGCATGATATTATTGTAGGGAAGTTTGAACGGATAGTCAACGCCTTTTGTGCGGTATTCCCAAGCAAAGTAGCGAGGCAAGCGAAAAGCAGCGGAATGAGGGAGGCGTTATCCGGTGTATTCGGCGCACGCAAACGCGCTGTGGTTGTGAATGCTCTCAAAATTTTCAGCTTGAACGGAAAAACGGGGAAATTTCTTGATATCCCGAATGCTTATGTATACGTCTCTCACCACATCTTCAACAAATTTCGGGTTGTCGTAGGCGTGTTCGGTGATGAATTTTTCATCTTCACGTTTCAAGAGCGAATAGACCGGACTTGAAGCGGCTTTTTCCACAATGGCAATAATATCTTCTATCCAGAAAAAGGGTCCCGGTTCCAGTTCGACTTTCACGATTCCCCGCTGGTTGTGCGCGCCCCGTTCGCTTATGGCTTTGGAACATGGGCATACCGTGGTAACCGGTACGGAAACCGACACAATAAAATGCCTGCCATGCTCGTTGACCTCACCCTGATAACTGCACCGGTAGCTCATCATACCCGGAAGCGCGGAAACGGGCGCTGTTTTTTCAAGGAAATACGGAAAATGAACCTCGCCGAAACTCGCTTCGGCATCTAAATCTTGGCGAATATCGGCGAGCATATTCAAAAACATGGGCATTGTGAGATCGTTGCGGTACCGGTGAAAAATCTCGATGAACCTGCTCATGTGAGTCCCCTTGAAATGTTTCGGCAAATTCGCAAAGAGATCGACCGTTGCGGACGTATGCTGCGTCTTATTTTTCTTGTCAAGCACGCGGATAGGGTACTCAAGCCCCTTGACGCCGACCTTGGCAAGGGGAATCTCCCGCGTATCGGTTTGATTCTGCACATCAAGCATCAAGCGTTTTCTCCGCCGCAGCCGCCACATTCCGCAAAAGCATGGCGATAGTCATGGGTCCTACCCCGCCCGGCACCGGCGTGATAAACGCCGCCTTTTGGGAAACCGTCTCAAAATCCACGTCCCCGCGCAAACGGTAGCCTTTCTTTGCGGAGGCGTCGATCACCCTGTTTACACCCACATCGATAACAACCGCGCCTTCTTTCACCATATCGCCGGTGATCAAACCGGCTTTGCCCGCGGCCGCAATCAAAATATCCGCCTGCCGCGTGTGGTACGCCAGGTCCTTTGTGCCGGTGTGGCAGAGCGTTACCGTCGCGTTGACGTCTTTTCGGGTCAACAAAATAGACAAGGGTCTGCCGACAAGGTTCGACCGCCCCACAATGACCGCGTGCGCGCCGCCGAGCGGAATATTGAGCGTACGCAGAAGCCGCATCACGCCGTTCGGCGTACAGGGCAGGAAGCCGTCTTTACCCAGAACCATGTTTCCCACGGAAACCGGATGAAAGCCGTCAACGTCTTTTTGGGGGGAAACGGCGTCAATCACCCGGTCCTCCCGCACATGCTTCGGCAAAGGAAGTTGTACCAGAATCCCGTGAACCGCCGTATCTTCATTCAAGGATATAATAAGAGAAAGAAGCTCCGCTTCGGATACATCCGCGCTTAGGCGAATGTCCCTGCTTGCCATGCCCGCTTCTGCAAGCGCTTTCTCCTTGCCCGTAACATAGGACACGCTGGCCGGGTCTTCCCCGATCAGAATCACTGCCAGACAAGGAACAACGCCCCGTGTCCGCAACGTTTCCGTCCGTTTTTTTGCGTCTTCACGCACCGCGCGCGCTATTGTCTTTCCATCAATAATCGTCATGACTCATACTAGCATATTTTGCGGAAATGAGGAACCGCCTCTGATACGCTTACAAAACAAGCGGGTTTAGTCCAGCCTCACTTGATCATTATAAAAAACGAAACCGCGCTTGACGCCGGTTTATTGAGCGTAAGCGTCAAATCGCCCGTCTTGTTTTGCCACGCTTTGTTTGACTGAACAATAAACGTGTTTTTATTCATTCCGATAATATAATCAACGTCTATGACAAGAGGTCCTTTTGGCGGGTAGACCGCGCTATATTCACGAGACAACTTTTGTCCCGCACGAGGATTGTCCATGTCCCAAATGTCAAACCCGGCGCATGTATAGTCCGTACCGTCAATCGTTTCAGTTACGGTGTTGTCAAAAGAAAATACGCCGACCGGTTTTTTATTCCCGCTGAAAACGAGCGCTTCCCCGTACCGGTACAGAAGCCGCGCAAAAGTCCAGCCGCCTCCCCGCGCCGCAACTACGTTTACGGCTGCCGCCACAGACTCTCCATTAACCTTGCCATTCGTCATCATCTCTTTTATTAGACGCGCCCCGCCGAAATTTCTCGTGAGGTACGCGCCGAAAGCGTAGGAATTAGCGTATGAGTACAGCACATTGTTGCCTTCCAGCCATGTGGTGGGAGCGCAGTCTGAATATACGTTCAGGAATAAAGGCATCCTCTGGTTATACGGATATTCGCTTTCGGCAACGCCGGCCAATGGATCGATGATGTCTTCCGCAAGCATCGCGAGCATTTCATCGAACCACGTTTCCGATGCTTGTGTGAAATTCGACTTTACGCTCTTCTCGTTAAAATTGATCATGTGCTGAAATTCGTGCGCCAGGGTTGAAACCGCCCCGTCCGGAAATTTGCCGGCAAGATGGGCGTCAAGGTAGAATATTTCCGCATAATTGGTTTCCAACCCGAACTTGTCGACTTCCTGTTGCGTATAAAAATCTTTCGCCCAAAAATAGCCGAAAACCCCGCCGGTCTGACCGGAAAAATAATCGCCGTCAATATCATAGACGAGTATCTGAATTTTGAGGTCTCCGTCCTGCCCGCCGTTGCCCCCGGGACCTCCCCCGTATTCATAACCAAAAACGGGCGTCTCTTTTTCATAAATAACATCAAATTTGGAGGCGAGGGTCTCCGCCTGCGCCTGCGTGATTTTGTTGTCATTAGAAGTTGCCGTTTCCGTGAAATTGTCCTCCGCAACCCACACGGCGGCATGTTCGCTCTGCGCCCACAATGTGGCGGGTTTTAGTCCCCAGTTTCCGGACGAATCGACTTCCACCCAGAACAATCCCGCAGAGCCGTTTTCCGTATATACCTTGCGGGCAATGCGCGTTTTTTCCGTTGGGGCGCGGGATGCGCCGCCGCCTTCCGGGGGGGGGGGGGGGTTGCGGTTGAAGCGCTGCGCGGCAAGGGGGTCGTACCGGACGCCCGCCGAGCCGTCTTCAGCGGTAAACACGGCGGACGCCGCGCCTTGCCCGGAGGCAACCGCCAGCGGCTGCGCCGGATATTCACTGGAAACGGCGTATCCCGTCTGCGTTGCCGCCGCGGAAGCACCCGCGTATTTCACCAGATAGACGCTCTTGTTCGTCAGGTTGTTAATACGCGCGGACACCGAACTTGACACATCGGAGAAATCAATGGCGGACACCGGAACGCCGCTGTCAATGACTATTTTTTTATTGGGAGAGAGAACGGAATCCGGCGGATCAGGATCAAACAAAGAACATGACGCGATATACGTAGCGGCAAGCGAGGTCAGAACAAACAACGTTATTTTCTTTATCATGGTTATAATATAGCGCATGATCCCACGTTTGTCAAAGGCAAGATCGCGGCGTACCGTTAATACGTGATACGTTCACCCCATCGGGATAGCTTGAGGAGCGTTTTTTTATTCTTGTGAGGCGCTTTTTCCCGTGTTCCGGGCGGGGACTGTCTTGAATGCGGCGCGGCAACGTTGTTGTTGCCGCGCCGTTGTTTGTTTTGCCGCCGCGAACGGGCGGCTGTTTTACATGCGTACCGAAACAACCTCCGGTTGTTTCGGTACCTCTACTCCCGGCCCCACCAGGGGAACGCCGGAACCGGCCGTGATGTCGCGCTTTTTGACGGGCGTACTGTCGACATAGACCACATGACCGCAACCGCTCGCGGCGGTGTTCTTCAACGCGCCGCCGCCTTGCGTCTGACCCGTAAATACCGCCGCCGGACCGCTTGATAAACGTCCCGCCGGTGATCCGTACACCCCGCCGCCGCTCACCTTCCGCGTCTGCACGCTCCCTTCTCCGCTAAAACTCCCGCCGTCAGCATCGAACATAACGGTATACCCTATCCACGACGCCTGTACCGCGCTTCCCCCGCGTTGTTCATCAAACTCGCAAAAACATGGTTCATGTGGTACGCGCGGGGCGGATAAACCCAGACACCGCCGCCGCTATGAACTACTCCGCCCGATGTGATTTATTCATACGAAAACTTTATCCTGTAGTCGCCGGAAGATGAAGCACTAAGTCCTTCAACCACGATCGTTATAGTACCGGATAACCCTACATAAATATCCTTGCCGTAGAATCCAATATCAACGCTATCGAGTAGATCTGTTCCGCTGCTATCGATTGCGGATACTTTAATATCACCGTAAGAGCTAATAAAATTATAATCTTCCCAGTAGATATGATAGTTGTGACCTACGTATGCGATGAACCTCTCCGGAATCAAGAGTAGCAGAATACCATGTATTATTCGAAAGAGACACGGATGATGATGTAGCAGTAGTCGCGTAAGCATACGATGATGAGATTGAACCTTCTTCAGGACGGTTGGCGGACACTTTGTAATAGTAGGTCGTACTTGGCGCTAGTCCGGTATCCGTAAAGGAAGTAGAAGAAATAGAATAAGCTATGAGTGAATACGAGCCGGGACCTCTTATCGCACGGTATATATTATAGGACATTGCTTCAGACACCGAAGACCACGATACCGTAATGCTGCTTGAAGAGTTCGCCGAGGCGTATACGTTGGAAGGAGCAGGTGGACCGCTGGAGTCCAATGTAGTCGCGTAACCATACGATGATGACATTGGACCTTCTCCACTGCTGGTATAGGCGGACACTTTGTAATAGTAGGTCGTACTTGACGATAGTCCGGTATCCGTGAGTCCATTCGTGTAAATAACGGACACCAATGGCGAAGTAACGGACACCAATGGGAAAAGAGCAGCCTTATTTCCTATGTAGGAATACGATCCGGAACCGCTTGTCGCACGGTATATATTATAGGAACTTGCGTTAGGCTCCAAAGCCGACCACTCTACCGTAATGATGCTTGAAGAGTTCGCCATGGCGCGTACATCGTAAGGAGCGGATGGATCGTTGTAAGTATCCTCTTCGTCCGAGCCTTCGGGATGAAACAAATCCTTGCACCCCGTAAACGCAGACAGTCCCGCGCACAGAACAGCGGCGAGAACCGCCGCTTCCAGCGCCGCCAAGAACGGCGCTCCCAGTTTTTTATTGTTTTTCTTATTTACACTCATGTTTTATTCTCCTTCTTAAAACCGCAGTGTCCACGACACCCGTACCTCGGTTCCCCCGCGCCGCTCGTCAGGCGCGGCGGCTATGGTTATCCCGTCCATAAACTCGGCGAGAGAACGGTTCTTTTGATATACAAACGGACGGATAAACCCATACACCACCGCAAAGCCTATGACCCCGAGCCCGACCGCTCCGGGAATGCCCGCAAGACCGTCATCGTAAGACAGCGTCAACTCCCAGCCGATAAGCCCGAAAGCCGCGCCGTAGGATACCAGCGTCATCACGCCGCCTCCCGCGTCTCCTTGAATAAATGATCCAAGCCCCAGGGCAAGATTCAGTACGCCGCAGCCGAACGCGCCGCCGGATTTTTGGGCTTTCTTCGCATCAGCCGCGCCTTCTTGCGCTCCCGTAGTACCGCCGGTAACGCGCTTCGGTCCGTCTCCGCCCGCCGCCGTACCTGCTTCCTGTTCCGTATCAAGCGCCTCCTCAATCGTACCGGTATCGGAAATCGCGACGCCGGTCAGTTCTTGCGCGAGACTCCTCATCACCTCTATCCCGTCTTCCAGCCGCTCGTAATTTACCGATGCCCCTATCATTTGTACGCCGGTCTCCAGGTTGATGATGGACGCGTTAAACATGGTCCGGGTACCGAGCCGCCGCGCGGCCACGGACAGTACGAGCCGCGGATTCTCCCCCTTCCCAAGCCGCGCTATGTTTTCATCCGCCGTTACGCCGCTCAACTGGGTCTTGTACTCGGCCTGCACCTGTTCCAGGGTTCCGGTTCGCGGATACACCGCGTACTTCCCGCTCCTGATGAGGTTTATAGACAGTATCTGCGCCAGCGTGTCCGCGACGCGGGAGTCGATGTTCCCGCCCATTTCCACCGGCACCACGGCCAGTTTTTCGAACTTAG
>JAITAW010000074.1 GCA_031283905.1 Treponema sp.
CCGCCCACGTGTTACGCGCCGGGGCTCATCGGGGGAGAACTGTTCGCCATAGACGGCCGCGAGCCGCCGTCCAAACGCGGCCAAGGAATGGTCCGGGACGCTTGAGGAATTGGAGTAGAAGCAGAAGGAGTTTGAAGCGTTGATGGGAAAGATCATATAAAGACTCCCCATGGCAAACCCTGCGGTATTGAAGATTTCTCCTTGATATTTTTCTCCAGACACATCCCCACGCTACCGCCCCAAGAGGCGCGTATTAAACCCAAAAGGGGCTACACTCTACTGAAATTTCCTTGTTTGTAGCGCGGGTAAAGGCGATCCTGCAAGAGAGGCTTGCCCGTAACATCACCCGCCCCACGCCAGTTTTGCGCGAAGCGCTTTGTAGAAGTTTTGCCGCCCCGATGCGACAAGGGCTGCGTAATAGGGGGCTTTTTGGATAAAAATGGTGTCCCCGGGAGTAAGCGGCGCGGTTATCTGCCCGTCCAGAGACAGCAGGACGCCGCTTCTCTGTTCTTCTTCCACTTCAATGATGATGACTTCGGCGGAAGGCAACGCCAAGGGGCGATTCGACAGGGTGAAAGGACAGATGGGGTTTATGATGATTGCTTCCATTTCAGGATCAACGATGGGACCGTTCGCGGCAACGGAATATGCGGTGGAGCCGGTCGGCGTGGCGATGATGAGTCCGTCCGAGCGGTAGCTGCCAAGCGAGATCTCCCCGCTTCCACCGGAAATCTTTACGCGGAGCCGGACGATTGTAGCGCCGCCGGACGAGGAGACAACCGCGTCATTCAGACAGGAGGCGCGTTCTATAACCGCGCCGCGCCGCTCTACCCGCGCCTCAAGCATGAGCCGTTTTGAAATGTCCGCATTGCCCGCTAAAAACCGCTCGAAGACCGGCGTCCATGCGTCATGCGGTATTGAGGCGATAAAGCCGAGGGTTCCCATATTTATGGGAAAGATGGGGATTCCAAAACCGGACACGGTGCGGGCAGTGTACAGCACCGTACCGTCCCCGCCGAGGCTGAACGCCAAACTGTACGCGGCGTCAACGGGGTCCTTGTCCTTGTATTTGAAAGAAAAAAAGCGGTATTCAATGCCGCGATCCGAGAGTTTTCCGGCAATGTCCAGCGCGGTTACGGATGCCAAATCCTTATGCGGGTTTACAAACAGCAGGGCTTTTTTCAACACGGCGCCTTCTCAAAAACCCAACACCCCGGGATTTTCCTGCCTCGAAAATCATCGTCCTGCGCCTGTTCGGTAATGTCGCGGCATATGAAACGATTTTCTGGACGGTTTCCCGCCCACTCGTCCGCAAGCGTGAAGCGCCGCGCGTTGGTCGAAAAATAAAGCGCGCCGCCCGGATTCAGTAGCGTCAGACATGTTACAATGAGGCTTTGATAATCGCGGTTCACGTCAAAGTCGCGGAACATTTTTTTTGAATTGGAGAACGTCGGCGGATCGAGGATGATGATGTCCCATGTACGCTTTCTTTTTACCGCTTCATTGAGAAAACGGAGCGCGTCGGCGCGGATAAGACGGAAGGGCGGGAGGGCGTGTGATGAAGAAAAGAGCGCTTCCTGGGGCAGCGCTTCGGCCCGCAAGCCGTTGAGCGCGAAATTCACCTTCGCCCAGTCAAGATAGGTGTTGGATATGTCGACCGAGTCAACCTCCGCCTGCCCTCCCGCAGCCGCATACAGGGAAAAAGCCGCCGTATAGCAAAAAAGGTTCAAGACGTTTACGCCGGGCCGCCTTGTTGCGGCCTGCCGAATCAAAAGCCGGAGCTTCCGTCTGTCCAGAAAAAGTCCGGTGTCAAGATAATCCGAAAGATTCGTTCTGAAAACGATCCCGTGTTCTATCACATCGACAAAAAAATTTTGATGATTCTGTCTGGCGTATTGATTGAATCCTCGTTGTTTTTTGCGGATTTTCAGAAAAATGCGTCCAACGGGGATTGAGAGCGCGTGCGCCGCGGCTTCCGCCATTGCGTTAAGCCAGAGCGCTTCTTCGCTTTCGTCTTTTTCATACGGACGTTCAAAGAGAGCGCCGCATACGGCGTCATTGTATATGTCGAGCCGCACGGGGATTTCGGGAATATCCCTGTCGTAGAGCCTGAACGCATTGACGCCGGTACGCGCCGCCCATTTTTTAAGATGTTTATATCTTTTGGTGAGACGGTTGAAAAGCATTTCCGCCTGAAGCGCGGTTTTCCGGTCGCTGCTATCCATACCGGTAGATCAGCCCCTCTCAAGCGCCTTTTTTACAATAGGATCATTTTGGGACTTGCGGGAATGTTCAATAGCCCGTAGCGCGGCGGCTTCGGGCATGGTGGCAAAGGCGCAAAAATCCTTCATTTCGATGCCGTCAATCATGTGCCCGGCGACATTGCCCGCGCGTGAAAGGAACTGCGCCACATCGCGGGCGGAAGCGCCGTGCTGCCGCCCAAGCCCGACGTAGACCCGCAGAACGCCGCTCGCCGTGACGAAATCCGCGTAGCGGGAAGCGCCGTCCGCAAAGCGGGGCACTCTCCGGTCATGCCGAACCGCCGAATGCCTTGAATGTTTTTTCTCGTATTTCTCATACGCGCCGCCGCGTGAAAACCCGTGGACGGCCGCAGTCCGCTCCGCCTGCTCTTGAAATTCCATGATGGCCGCATACCGCGAGGGATCCAACTGCTCGCCGTAGGACAGGGTAACCAGCGCCTGCACCGCTTTTTCAGCGCCTAATTTTTCTATCAGTTCCTTGCTGATCGCCGCGACCGGATCGGAGAGAAGCAGGGAAACAGCGGCCGGAGCGCTAGCCGGAGCGCCAGAGGAAGCGGCACTTTCCATCGGAGCGGCAGGGGCTTCTCCCGCAATCGCGGTCGTAGCCGCGTTCTCAACGCCCTGTTCCACGGTTGCGGCGGACGCATCCCCGCTCTGTATGGGATCATCGGCTTCCGCGTCCCACGCCTCTATGACGGAACTCACGATCCGGCGCTTCATGGCTTTCATCACGGCTTTCACATGGGGAACCTTGGTAAAGACAATGGGCGTGCCGAGAAGCCGTTCCATATTGCGCGAAAGGAATTTTATACGCTGGCGCTCGGAAGGAAGGGCAAGACTGACGGCTTTGCCCCGGCGTCCGGCCCTGCCCGTTCTGCCGATGCGGTGAATGTAGATTTCCTTGTCGTTGGGCAGATCAAAGTTGATGACATGGGTAAGACGCTCTATATCCAGCCCGCGCGCCGCGACATCGGTCGCCACGAGGATTTTGGTTAGTTTTGAGCGAAATCTGCGCAGCGTCCGTTCACGTGCCTCTTGAGAAAGGTCGCCGTGTATAGCTTCCGCGGGATATCCGTTTTCCACCAGACGGTGCGCCAGTTCATCCGCTCCTATTTTAGTCGCGCAAAAAACAAGCGCGTAAAAATCATCCGCCGCGTCTATAATGCGGCGCAGAGCTTCCAAACGGTCTTCCTTCTTGACTACAAGGTAGAACTGATCCACCGCCGGTTTCTCGTCTTCGGGGGCCGCGTCTTCGAGAATTTCCACTTCGCCGATGTAATCCCGTACGATTTTCAGGATAGGCTCCGGCATGGTCGCGGAAAAAAGCCCCACTCTGCGTTCCGGTTTCACGGCTTTGAGAATGGTTTCAATATCCTCAAAAAAGCCCATGTCGAGCATTTCATCGGCTTCATCCAAGATAAAATATTCAACGGCTGAGAGATCGAGTACTTTGCGATCCATTAAATCCATGACCCGCCCCGGGGTGCCGGCGACTATTTCCGTCCCTCGTTTAAGGTCGAGTATCTGGTTACGGATAGACGCACCGCCGTACACTGCGGTAATGCGCGGAAACTGCCGCGTGGTAAGCGAAGCGATCTCTTTGCAAATCTGCTGGCACAGCTCGCGGGTCGGCGTGAGGATAAGGGCGCGCGGAGCGTGCGTTCCGGTTGTGAGTTTTTCCACAAGCGGTATGCCGAAAGCCGCCGTTTTTCCGGTGCCGGTGCGGGCTTTTACCACCAAATGCCCTTCGTCCGCGAGCAAGCGCGGCAAACTTATCGCCTGAATGGGTGTGGGCGCGATAAAGCCTTTGTTTTTCAATGCCTCAAGCACCGCGTCGGACAATCCGAATTCGGCGCCGAATCCGCCGCCGGTACAACCGTCGGCGCCGCCGTCGGTTTCGATAATCGTGTTACTGTTCATACAACTCCTATAGTGAGCGGCTTAATTGACCGTGTAACGATATATTCAGGCGCGTATTCTCGCAACACGCCCTCATTACCGTAATCTTCATACAGACCGGTTAAAATAAAACCGGCTTTTAATTGTCCGCCTATTTGTTCTTCCAGAGAATGGCTGAATTGAATGTTATCATATTTCCAATTTATTTTTTCATATAACGCGGGGTCTTTTAAGGGATTATACGGCAGTTTATTCACAACGACGAGCGGTAAATTTTCAATGTCGTCAAATAAATAACAGAGGCCGTTGCCCATCCCCGCCAATAAAACGCCGCCTTTTTTTAATACGCGGAAACACTCATGCCAGACATGATGGACGTCTTCTACATAACAGTTCGACACCGGATGAAATATAAGGTCAAACGTTTCATCGGGAAACGGAAACCGCTCCGTCATGTCCGCTTTCATGATAGTTATTGGATACGCTTCCCGCTCGGCAACGTACCGTTCGGCCGCAAGCTGCTCATCCGAATAGTCAAGCACGGTACAATCCGCGCCTAACGCCGCAAAAACAGGCATTTGCTGGCCGCCGCCGGAGGCAAGCCCCAGCAGGCGTTTTCCTTCCAGTGGAGGAAACCATTCTTTAGGAACAAATTTATTCGGCGACAGCAATACAGTACATTCGCCGTTTTTTGCTTTCACGAATTCTTCACGTCCGATGGGTTTTCCCCATTGCCAGCCGTCTTTCACCCATGTGTTGATCGTCCTGATGTTCAAATCCGTGTACTTTTGCCGCTCCATTACGGTACTATACGATAATGTGCGGTTTTTGTCAATGACGATAAGAGGCGCGGCGGACGGCGGCAGCGAATCTTCGATTCGGCAACGTTTTTACCAGATGCGAACAAGGGCTTTGCGGCGGCTATGCCGCCATCGTTCTGTAAGAACGCGACCAAAACTCTGGCAAAATGCGGGTGCGGCGAGTTGCGGGAGGCGCAACATGGTAACGCAAGATGGAATTCTCCCGAAGTGACGGATAGCAGGTTAAGCGGTGTTACAATATGTTAATGCTGTCGGTATAGCATGGCCGAGCGCCGAATGTCTATGCCGCTTATTATATATAGTTCCATGTACTCAAATACCACGGTCCTCACTTCCTCTTTCACACGCCTCCCTTCCAAATTATCCGCATCCCCTTTTAACGTCCGGCCTCCGTTCGGGCTTCCATCGGCTTTCGCCGGGCTTCACGGTTGCCCCTATCCGCCGCCGCTTGTCCCTACCATAATGTTCCCATCGCTTTTCACGCCGTGGGCTTTTACGTCATCTACAGTTATAATGATGGTGAAGGTTCCTCCAGAGATGGTAACGCCGCCGTCTCCCTGTATGCCGTCTCCTTTTGTTTGTGCGGTAAAAGTCTCCCCGGAAATGTTTACGCTCTTGGCATTAATGCCGTCTTTTGCGGCTTCTTTCACTTGAATTATCCTGCCGGTCTGGGTGAACGCGTATCTCAATATCGCAGGATCGCATACAAAAGTGCGAGAGCCGAATATGCCCGGCGATTCTCAGTGGAACAGCCGACTCTACAACATCGCCCAAAACGTGGCGTACGGGACGGATTACCACAGACCAAGCCGGACAGCAAGTCATCGATTTGATCGCCGAACTTATCCGAAAGTAACATCGTTGCGCTGCTTCTTGTTTCAGTAAATTACACGGGTTTTCCCGCATACTACGATGCGGGAAAACCCTATTTGGTTATAATGGCGGCCATCGCCGGTTAATTACAACATGTAAATATACAACGGCGTTTACTTTCTTTTTTGAATACAAACATTTGAGAGACATATCGGTTCTCCGGTCCAACCATCGTTATGCACCTCTAGGAGATAACAGTTATTTCTACGCGCAATCTCAAGAATTACATGTTGCGGCAGCATGTGCATTTCCATGACCTCATTGGTATTCATTTGGGCAAGGTAATCTGCCATCGTGAAACGGTATCCCGCCATTTGAACCGGAACTTGAAACATAACAACCCCGTTTTTTTCAATAAAGCGGATGATAAACTTATGATGATAAGGTCTCTTTTATGAGGGAATAGCAAAGCAGAGTCTTCTTTTGTCCTTTTTCTGGTGCAAATCGTACGCCC
The DNA here is from genome assembly GCA_031283905.1 of Treponema sp. Taxonomy (GTDB): domain Bacteria; phylum Spirochaetota; class Spirochaetia; order Treponematales; family Breznakiellaceae; genus JAIRKH01. The sequence continues at coordinate 6,309 of JAITAW010000074.1, forward strand.
GGAGACAGAAACAAGACATGCCGGTCCAGATTTTTAAAAAATCCCGTCGATGTGCAGTATATTTTCCACGCGAGGAATCAGAATCCCAAATTATTACCCTGCCATCGGTTATTCCTGATCTGACAATATAATGATCAAGAAACGTGTTTTTTATTGGAATTCTGAACAAATGGGTTCCAATGCAATCGGTCTTACATAACTCCCGTACTCTGCCAACGGTAACATACAGGCGGTAATGGGAGGCTACCATAACAATACAGGCGGGACCGCAATCGGTTTCATCTATCTGCGGTCGGTATTTCATAGTACTGTTTTTATCTTGCGTGTAATTGTACGTTCACTGTCATTTTCAATTATGGTATAATCAGTAACCGTACCAGGAAATTTGGAGTCATACAGTTCATTAATAGGTATTTCTCTTATTGAATTACCATTAACTTTAGTAACTATCATATTTGGGCGTAAACCGAATTCTTGATATGCAATACCGTTTTCTACTATATCATCAATAACAATGCCTTGATCATTGAAGTGTATTTTTAGTATCCCTGATGTTGGGATATTAGTTATAAAACTATATAAGCCATACTCTCTCTCTTCAGATGAAATACGCGATTTGTAATACAATGCGCTTGATTTATATTTTTGTAATTTTGTAAAATCAAATAAAATATCATAATTTTGTAAAAAACCAATGCCAATTATACCTATATTATTGTATCTAGTATTTCCGTTCTGTGCAATATACGAATTTGTCATAACATATTTGTTGGTGAAAGTTTCATCAAAAATAGAAAATGAATACATTTTTACTAGATGAAATTGTTTTACACGGCCGTTTGACAGTACATTCATATAGGCATCTGTTTGTTTTTGCCGCACGATTGATTCTGGAAACCGCATCGCATCAGTCATTCCGGTGTCTACCATACAATATACTGTGGTTTTATCTACGTTTATTGGAACGCAAAAATAATGATATTTATTTATAATTTTTACTGGTATTGACTTTGTAAAATCATCTGGTTTTTCTTTATGCAATATTATTTTGTTTTTCGAAAAAGATAATTCGCACCAATACCCGTTAAAGATCGTACTACCGAGAATGCCATCAATTTTCTCCAAATTAGATAATTTTTTTAAATGGCTAGTTTCACTCATAATCATTGAGTTTATTTCTAATTTTATACCGCTGATTATTATCTCATTTAAATTATATATTTTTGTCTTTTCAGTATAATCTAAAGCAGTATAAGTGGTATCTTTAATAAAACGTAAATTATCTACAGGAATCATAAGAATTGATATATCTTGACCGGTATCCCAATAAAATCTGCCGTTTTTCCCATTTATAGTGGCGTATAAAACAATTCTCTGATTCTCAAGACTAAATGGAATTTCTACTTCATTTTGTATATTATTTTTACCACAAGAGTAATAAATTGTTAAAAATAGAAAAATTAACATTACTATTCTGATGTTTCTAATAAACAAGGATACGTTACCCCGTAATAAAAATAAAATGAAAACCGTTTTTGGACAAACTATTGAATTTGTTCGTTTGAAAATTTAATCTATCTCTTGGGGTTTAATTCCCCGCCCCTTAGTGCGGTTAAAACCGGGGGTGCGAGGGATTTATTCCCCCACATACGCAAAGATTTCAAGGAGAAATCTTCAATACCCCGCGGCAGAGCGGCGGGGATTTTTATTGTTTCAGACGGCTGCGACCATTATTATCTTCAATATCTTCAAATGAAATGGTCGCTTTACATTCATGGTTGCCAAAATTGCATGAAACAAATTACCATGTAAAATCCTACTTGGAACTGCCCCCACTGCCACTGCCATAAGTATCATTGGTAGCGCCGCTGCCGGTGCCGTCATAATTTATCCCTCCGTATGTTCCGGTAGTATCACACTGAGCAAGTCCGCCATTCACTAATTGCAACTCCTTGTTCTCCACGGTTTCGAATTCACTATTCTCACCAAAAGAATTCATGACTTTTCCTTTGCCAGTCTTACAACTGACTTACGAATATTACTACACCATACGGAGTAGTAGTCAAGCTGATTAATCAGCTTATAACCCAACGAAAAACTACTCAATTATTCCTTTTTAGAAAAGCCACGCTTTTTCCACTCAAAATACTCTTCTTTTGTAAGCTCATACAGAATAATATCGCTTATTTTACCGGTATAACTTTTTTGAGCATGAGAACGTAGTCCTACTTTATGTCCACAATAGTGTTCTATCATTCGCTCATATTGCATCAATGCGTGTTTGTTTTGTAATGCCACACTCCAATTAAATGCCGCGCAGCCACGATTCACGAAAAGGTAATCTAAATACTTACAAAGCGCATCAATCCACAATTTTCCTAACTTTTTATTAAAGTTAATCGTTCTAAAACCGGTGATAATATCCATCGGGCGCGACCACTGCCCCTCAAAATACGCGAAGATTTCTCTTTCGCCGCTCACGGCGATGAAATTTTCATGCAGCCACGTATTGCTCAACGTCTGTTCCAGAACGGTTCCGCCGCTGAAAGCGCCATCGTAAAAGAACCATTCATTGGCAATATCAAAGCTCGATTTAATAAGCAGCCGGTTCAGTTCACAGGCGAAAGGCGCGGCCGGTTCCAGGGTAAACGTCATAGTTCCGCTCCCGGCGGGGGTAACGACCCCGCATTACTCCAGATATTACTCTAGTATAAACATAGTAGAAGCGATTATTTATAATCGTATCAGGCATATCACCGCTTGTCAAGTAAAAAAATATTTTTATATCCGCTTAATTCTCCCGAAAATCATACTTTCATAGAGCGTTGTGGAGGGTTTCTAATCGGTGGGGGAGTCGTTTTTTATTCTTTATCGTTTCGCGCTCCGCCGGTTGATTGAAACAGGGCCGGCAGTCAAAGAATCGCTCGAATTTATTTTTACGGGTAATGTTTTAGGCTTGACTGAAGACCCACGAAAGACCTATTATAGAGTAACGATGGCGGAACAAGAGACCAACAACGAGGGTCTTTTATACCGCTATCGTAGGTATAAAGGAGGCTTGTAAAAAATGAAAAAATATGTTTTCATATTCAAAAAGGCGGGGTGGGGAAGACCTCGATATCCGGCGTCATAGCCTGCAGCCTGGCTCGGCACGGACACAAAACGGTTCTTGTCGACTGCGACCCGCAGGGGAACTCAAGCAGCTGGTTTTACACCTGCGGCGAACTGAGACACGACATCGCCGACGTCCTGTCGGGACGGGCGGAGCTTGACGACGCGCTGCGGCCAATAGCGGAAAACCTCTCGCTGCTTCCGGTCATAGCCATAGGAGGGAACCTCAAGAGATGGGTGGAAACCGAACTTGCGCAAAGCCCCCGCGCCGTTGATTTCCTGATGGGCGACATCGAGAAGCGCGGTTTTGAATACGCAGTCTGCGACTGCTCCCCCTCGTTCTCCCAACTGGAACGGGCGGTCATAGCCGCGTCCGATGAAGTCGTCAACCCCCTGTCCCCCGAGTTTTTCAGCGTTGACGGCATAGAGATATTCGCAAGCGAACTCGCCCGGATAGAAAAGGCGAACCGCAAAAAGATACGGAACGATAAAATCGTAGTCAACATGATGAACCGCTCCTTCACCCGCCATAAAGAGTTCTACGAAGCCCTGAAAGGGTTGCGGTATACGGTGTTTATGATACCGCAGGACGGCAAAATAGCGGAAAGCCAGATAGCGCACCAAAGCCTGTTTGACTTCGCGCCGAACACGCGGTCGATAGCGGACTTTGAAACGCTGGCACTGGCAATTTTGGCGGGATAGGCTGAGAGGAACATAAGACCTATAAAAGAGGGACAAAAGCGGCGCGCAAGAGGCGCGTTAAACATCTATTGCGGGTATAAAGGAGGCGCGAAAGATAGCGATAAAACGGGCGGGTATAAATGAAATGATAAAAACCGATATGGCGGGCCGGGAGCTAAATCGGGCTGAGGGAACGGCGGCGGAGGCAAGGCCGGGCAGACCCGGGGCGAAACCGATGGAATCGGTGAAAATCCGGCTTGACGAAGGCGACTACGCGCTCTTGCAGGACATAGCCCGGGAGCAGGGGAGCAAGGCGAGCGTTCTGATACGGCAAGCCATAAAACAGATAATCAAAGCCCATGCCGTTTCGGTACGGCAGGAAGAGGCGGGCGCGTGGAACGGAAAACAACTCCATCCGGCGTATACGCCGGATAGTAATTAAAAGGCTTAAAAACAAGGGAAGAAGCCGTGGGCGTGCCGAAATTGTATCTTGAAACCACAACGTTTAATTTTTATCATATGGAGAAGGATTCGGAAAAGAAGCGGGACACCATACGGCTGTTCAAACGGATTGCCGAAGGCCGGTTTGAGCCGTATACGTCTATTATAGTGATAGACGAATTGAAGAAAGCGGCAACTGAGAAATATCAGAAAATGATAGGGCTTTTGGGACAGTATGGCATCTGTGTGTTATCTAACTCGGGAGAAGCCGAAAAACTTGCGGATATGTATGTATCAAAAGGCATAATACCACTCAAATACCGGACGGACGCCCAGCATATAGCCATAGCGACAGTAAACAGGCTTAATTTTGTGGCGAGTTACAATTTTGGACATATTGTAAAGTTAAAGACGTTGAATATGGCGGGATTAGTCAATGTCAGGCGAGACTATCCGCAAATAGGACTATTTTCACCAACGGAGGTGAGAGATGATGACGGAAGATGAAAAGTTTATGAGGAAACTCCGCAAAGTGCGGACGCGGATGTATGAAGAAACTAAAAATATGACCGCTTCCGAGCGGGTCGATTATCAAAACAATGAAGGGCAAAGAATTCTTGCCGAATGCGGCATAAGCTGGGAGCCGAAACGGAGAACGCCGAAACAGGCGTAGTTTCCCCGGCGGAAAGAAAAAAAGGAGATGAAAAAGCCCGCGGCTTTTTTTCAACTCATTAACCCCGCCCGCCCGCCGCCCTACGACTGCCGCCGCTGTCGGCAATGGGCGGCTTGGAAGCCAAACAACGGTTGCCGTTGTGTACGCCCCCAGCTGCCCCCTAGTTCCCCCCGCGCCCCCGCTTGCCGGGGGCAAGCGGGGGCGCGGGGGGAACTAGGGGGCTAAAGGGGGAATTGGAAACAGGCTTCGGCGGGCTAATCCTCACGCCCGCCGAAGCCCAGCCGCCTTTCCCGGCAATGAAAAGCCCGATCCCGCCGCCGCGCAAACCGGACGCCGGCTCTCCCCGCTCCCCTGCGGGCAGCGGAAACGTTGCAGACGCCCTTTTCGACACTTTGCGGGAGGTTTTTCAAACCACCTGCAAAGCGCGGGGGACGCCCGTCCCCCGCGCCGGTACTCCGATAGATTATGACATCTAATAAAAAACATATATAAAATAAAAAACACTTGCGTATGCTGAAAAATGATTTTATCATATAGATATAGAAGGGACATATCTACCAAAGCAATCCCAATGCCGTACCAAAACCGAGAAGGAGGTAAATCTATGGCAACCTTAAACTTTCTGAAAGGCAAGATCGGACAATTTGTCGGCCCGTCATGGCGGGGAAAAGACTACATCAAAACCTACGCCCCGCCGGGTAATCCCCGAACGGAAGGACAGGTTTCAATCAGAAACATCTTTCAGCACGTTGTTTTTATCGCGAAGTCAATTTACCATACTGCGGTAGACATATTTATCAGAGACAGGAACCGGACGGCTTATTCGGAAACCATCTTTCTTCGTGGCTCACCAGCGAACGCCCCCTGACCCGCGCCAAAATAACCGGCGCCATTTTAGGCAAGGCGGTAATCGGCTACTTCCTCGCCGTCTTCCCCCGCGGCTTCTGCGTTGACATAGACGATCACGCCGGAAAAGGCGCGGGCTACCTCCTCGCCGTCTACGATGCCGTCTGCCGGAAGCTCGCCCGGCCGTTGCTCTTGTGCAAAACGCCCTGGGGACTGCACGCCTTTTATTTCCTTACGCACCCCGTACCGGAAATCCTTTTAATCGAACGCGCCAAAGCCGCCGTCGCGGACGTTCCGGCCGAGGTAAAGCCCACCGGCCTTGTTGGAATCCGCATACTCGCGGAACGGCGTCTCATAGACCCGCTGACATGGGAACCGCTCAACCGTCCCTTCGCCAACGCGGTTCATGCCGCGAACAAATACCACCCCGTGGAACTCTTCGGCTTGTCCGTCATGCCGGATGCCATCGTTGAAACGCTTAAAAGCCGGAAAGACAAGGGCGGTCTTTGAAATTAGCTCTACCATCAACCCTCCTTATCAAAACTCTCTTATGAAATAAGCGCCGAAACCATCGGTCCCCACTGACCCTACTTGCGCTGGGTGAAGAGCAATTTTCACAACTCGTTGGAGTTTGATGGGTTGGGGGTATGACCGATGTCATGTTAGCCGGATCCGCAGGGCTTCCGGTAACGTACATTATCTTTATGCCTAGCTCATGCCGACCTATAAGATAGGTCTCCACCGCCGCCTGCGCTGTGGGAACGCCTGACGCAGTGTGGGTGTAGTCGCGCGGCTTAAGCCTCAGCACCGTAAAGTCCGATCCGCAAGGGGCGGGGAAAGAAAATACCGTTTCTTTACATCACGGCAATTAGCGCATCGAACGCCTCTTTGTAGCGCGCCGTAGCCACAGGCGTACGGGTTGTCTCGTTCCTCGCCACGTCCAGGGCGCTTTCGGTATCCGCCGCGCTTTCCGAGATTCCCCGCTTCTGGAGGTTGGCGGCGGACGCGACCGTTCCCGCAGTTCATGTTTCCCGCAGAGGACTATTCGCGCTTATTCCGCAGGTCGCGTTTAACCGCCTTGCGCCCGTTTCGCTTAAGTGTGCGCGTTCTTAAATGCTTCCACGGCTTTTTGGCGCGCTTCATCCACAACCGCTTGGTAGTTTGCTTTGAAGGCTCCCATGTTCTGCTTGTAAAAAGAGACGAACTCCGGATCTTGAAAAGGATCGAGTTTTACCGACTGTCCATAACGCTTGGACAGCTCGGCTTCCTTTTTTCGGAGTCTCGGTTCATATTGCCGTTTGACGGCATCCTCGTATTGGACGTTTTCTTCAAGGTAGCGGGACAGGGCGTCCAGCATCTGACGGTACAAGCTGTGGAAAAGGTTGTTCTTAATAATGATTTGCAAGCCTTTTCCTACGGCGTGTAGATGCGCCTCGTCTTCTTGTACGGATGGAAGGGTTATACGGGATAAAAACACTTCAAACATGCCTTCCTTGACGCTTGTTCTTTGTTCTTTTGAGGCGTTTTTTATAGCGTCTTCAAGCAGTTTCGCGCTCTTGTCGGGGTTTTCCAAAAAGGAATTTGCAAGGCGCTTCCCTGTTTGTTTTGCTTCAAACTGTTCAATAGCGGCTTTATCGCTTTTAATGGACTCGGTGCGCTCTAGCGCTATTTCCAGAGCCGTTTTAATTTTACCCATGACTATAAAATACCGCCCAAAAAGCCGGAAGGCAAGTAAAAAAGGCGCTTTTAAACCCCTTGCGTTTTCACCTTCTCCATAGCCGGAAAGCAAACGAAAACCTCGAAGCGCATACAGACCCGGCACATGCGGATACATTCCGCCGCGCCAGCCCGCCAGCCGCCCGCATGGACGCGGACGCATCATGCGGGCGGCTTTTTTATCGTAAATCCATCATTTGCTTGCCGCTTTGTTTTAGCCTCAGTTCTTGTTCGTACAACAAATAAGGTTCATCTTTGCCTTTGAATTCCAACAAATATGTCTTGACATTATATTGTATTCCAGACCCATTGCGAGAGGTCAAACGTCCTGATCTGTCTGAAGCAACCCAATTTGCTACATTGTAATCAAAATAATATTTTCCATATATTTGCTTTTGCACAAAACTGATGACCTGCTTTGTTTCGTTTCGCAATTGTTCAAATGCTATTTTCAATCTGTTCTTCACTGCGTTGCCTTGGACGCGACTCGCCGTAGGCCGTTTTATTGGAAGTGGCATGTAATCTAGTAATATGACACTATTCAAATAGTGGATAAAGACGTTTAAGTTTTATCCTCGCATCATCAGTAGAAAATCGCCGGTTGATTTTGTTCGCATGTTTGTTGCGATTTTCAGCCCACGCTTTTACTTCCTTCTTCATTTGGTCCAAAGAAGGTATCCGCCCGGATAGCCCGTGGTTTACCAGTACATTAATTTCTATTTCCGCCATGTTCAGCCGGCTTCCGTATTTCGGGGTATAATGAATTTCAAGATTGTCCCGGATACGCCTTGCTTCTTCAGCGGGAAACGCCTCATACGGCGACCCAATGATATGCGTATAATTGTCCATTACCAACACTATTTTCCGGGCATCGGGGAAATCACGGTCAACCGGTTGTTTTATTTGCTCCGCCCGTCTCCACCCTTCAAGCGGCGCGACACGCATGAATATTTCACGGGTCTCGTTGCGGACATACTCGCCGTTGTACCGTAAGGGTTCCCCCTTTTGTGGGGGAATCAGCGTCTGAACTTCTCCTATCGGTTGCTTGGGGCATTCGTCCATACATACCAACGGGCGCTTTTTATCACGTTTTCGCGTATATACCTCAAGTATATCCTCCATCGCCGCTACAAATTCCCCGTTGCGTCCGGGCGGGATACGCCACTCCTTAACCCGACACGACTTAAGTTCGTTTCTTCTAACGCGCCGGATGGTTTCCCGGGATATTTTGTTGGTTTCCGTACCGCCAAGGGTCGTCCACGTTGCTTCCGGCAGACGCGGCGTCCAGCGCTTCCGTCCCTCGGGTTTCGGCCCGCATACCGGGCTACCAGGCGGGCTTCGTCTTCACCTTGGATTGATGGTTGCCGGCGCCCTTTGGGTTTCCCCTCAAGGGGTATTTCAAAGCCTTCCTCGACAAACCGTTCCCGCAGTTGCTCCAAACCGCGGCGTGACATCCCGCTCCGTTCGCTTATCATTTCATCGGTATATCCTTCATCGGCCAATAAAAGGGCCCGCGATCGTTTCCGTTTTTGGGCGTTCCGCTTCCCTTTGCTAAGTATTCCGTGAAGGATACTTTTTTCTTCTTTCTCAAGAGTTACTCGATATTTTTTTTCCGGCATAGACTCCCTCCCGTTTGATAGCTATGCCTTCATTTTATGATATTTTATCCACTATCTCTATCGTGTCATGATACTAGATTGAAGCGGTGGGCGGAAAAAAGAGTGTCGGAACGGGAGTATAAGGCGATGGGAGAAGAAAGAGAACTCGTATAGGGCGGGTATGCGCGCTCGATTCAACGATGGTCAAAGTACATCTCCTCCCGTCTTTGCTTCTTTACATACCTCCCGTCTCCCGTCCGCCGTCATAATCGATCGCCGCCGCGTCCCGCGCCGCTAAAACCGAAGGGCGACCTTCCATACGCCGGATTGTGGCGGGATCGACGGCTCGCAGTATTTCGCTTTTGTTAAACTTATCGCCGCCGGGCGGGCCGTATACGGCCTTGGCTCCGGCCGGATTCGCGCCGCCACCGTATGTTGACTTCCGAGGATCTTTCGACACGGTTTACACGGTCCGCCCGAACCGCCGCTCAAGTCGTTTATGGTACACGCATCCTCTCCCGTTGTTTTCCCCTCACGAAGCATAGACTTTCAGGGCGTTATAGCATGTTTTTGAGAAAGTTATGGGTCACGTTTAGCCCTTGCTCCGCGGTATTGAAGATTTCTCCTTGAAGTCTTTGTACATGCGGAAGAACAAATCCTCCCCCCTCCCAAAAAACTGTTTTCCGCACCAAGCGGCGAGGTATTAAACCAAAAATTTAATGAAACTTAAAAATCCGCCGCCTATGACGGTGGTCATGTACTGACGGCTAGCCATTAGAAAAGCAAGAAGGTTGAGCAATGCGGATATTAAGAAATAATTTCATGCGGGAGCGTAGCGGAAATCAATTTCAGCATGAAGTATACGCTGAGTGGAGATCGGTAAAAGCTGGAAAGTATTTTAGGCCCCTTACAGGGGCCTATCCATTCAAGCCGCCACCTTTGGCGGTGGTTGTTGACTAAACGCAGTCTCTTAAAGACGTGAAGAGCAAAATTTTGACACGGTCTGTACCGTCCGGCCCCCGCATTAGGGTCGGGCGGACGCGGAGTTTGCCGCGAGCGCTTCGAGGGTTTGCTTGGCTTCAAGCGGCAGTATAACCGTTTTAAGACGAGATTTTTCGCCGGTTTTTAACACGACATCCTTTTTGGCGCAGGAAAGCGATTTCGCAAGAAAGGCGCAAAGTTCCGCGTTGGCTTTGCCGCTTTCGGGCGCGGCGGCTATTCTTATGCGCAGGCGGTTCTCTTGAACGCCCGCGATTTCCGTCTTTGAAGCGCCCGGCGCGGCTTTTATATCAAGAAGGATGACGTTGCCGGAAACGCGGAAAACAGCCGTGACGGACTCCTACAGTATGAGCATGGCGTCCCCGTAGCTGAAGAAACGGAATTCATGCCGGACTGCCTCGCAATAACTTTCCAGAATAAAGTCCCTGCCCGCAAATGCTGAAACCAGCATGAGCAACGAGGACTTGGGCGTATGAAAATTGGTAAAAATTCCCTCTATCACCTTGAATTCATACCCGGGATATATAAAAATCGATGTCGCCCCCTCTCCCCGCGCAAGGCGTCCGTCCTTCCACGCGGATTCAAGGGCGCGTACGCCGGTCGTTCCAACGGCAATAACGCGCCTGCCCTCGGCTTTCGCGCGTTCAACTGCGGAAGCCGCCTCCTCGTCTATGGTGAAGACTTCCTCGTGCATCGCGTGATCCTCTATATGCTCCGTCCGGACCGGTAAAAAGGTTCCCAAGCCCACATGAAGCGTGATAAACGCGGTTTCCACGCCCCGCTCTTTGAGCCGCGCAAGCAACGTTTCCGTAAAGTGCAGCCCGGCTGTCGGAGCCGCCGCGGACCCGGTGGTTTTTGCGTACACGGTCTGGTAGCGGTCGCTGTCTTCCGGCTCATCCGGGCGCTTAATATATGGCGGAAGCGGGATATGCCCGTGGATGTCAAGCCATGCGTTGTCAACCGGCGCGTCAAAGTGGAGGACGCGGTACTCCCCATCCGAACCGGTGATTTCCGCCCTCGTCCCATCGGCGAACAGGCACCCGCTTCCTATGCGTCTGCGTTTTGAACGGGAGGCCATAGCCTGCCATGTGTATGTGTCAAGGCGCTTGAGCAAAAGGAATTCCACGCGCGCGCCCGTGTTGAGCGAAGTTCCCAAAAGCCGCGCCTTGCGCACCCGCGAGTTATTGAATACAAGGAGATCGCCCGCCTTAAGAATGTCCGGCGCGTCCGCGATATGAAAGAACCGCCTTTCACGCGAGGCGCGGTCAAGCGTCATGAGACGGCTTGCGCCGCGTTCCGGGGACGGGCGCTGGGCGATGAGGCGTTCAGGAAGGTCAAAGGTAAAATCCGCTGTTTTCATGCTGCCGATCGAGTATGGGCGAAAGAGATGAACCGCCGCCAACGCGCTTTGGCTTACACCGTTCCGGCGGACCGCCATTGCTCTATTCTTTCATACGCGGCGTTGATACGCGCGGATTTTTCGGTGGCTTTCCGCATATTTTCAGCGTGTCCCGCATGACGGTCGGGATGGTGGATTTTAAGCAGCTTTTTATACGCGGTCTTGCATGCATCAGGATCCGCGCCGAACGGGACGCCTAATTCCGCAAAAGCCGGGCGCAACGCTTCGGGCGTACCGCCGGGCGCGGCTGCCGTGTGAGAAGCGCGGAACCCAAAACCGGCGTTGTTTTGAGCGCCAAAATCATGCGGCGCGCCGCGTCCAAGGAATTCGTTCAATTCCTTAAAGGCGGCTTCAAGATCAGAATCAACGCCGTTCGCCCGCCTTTTTCTTTCATAATTGAACGAATCATCATTATTGAACGAATCGTCATTCAAGTAACTTCTAATGACATAGCTCAGACGATCTATTATTCCCATAAGACGTACTCTATTACAGACAAGAAAAAAAATCAACTCTTTTAACTAGGGCGTGTTCACACTAAAGGAAAGAGAGGAAAAAGCGGATAAAGTAAGTATGGAACTTACCGAAGAACAATATCAAGAGATAGAGCGATTGCCGCCGAAACGATGTGGACATGTGGCGAACCGGTTTCTTGACAGGGACTCCTTGACGCCGGGCATATGCAACGGGCTTCAGGCGCTCGTTAAGCTGGGGCTTGTGCAGGACGGGCGAATACGCGACAGAACCGGGGATTCGCCGGCATTGACGTTCAACGCGGCCCTCACTATGTCATCTCGAAAGATTTCTTCCTAAACCCTCCCTCCTTTCACGAGCTTTCGTGACCAATCTGGCACCCTTGCGTTTACTGAGTTACCCGCCTTCCACTGGCAGGGTTTAAGTCATTGAGCGAATTCCTGAAACCGACTCTGCATCATCCCGCGGCATTATACAGATTTATCATATAAAGTGCTGTACTCTCAAGGTTTACACGGATATAAAATTCTTTTAGCGCGTTGAATGTCGTTTGATTGGGGTTTAGATAAAAGGCATTTATGCGCTGTTTCATATCTGTAAGGGTTGCGGCAGGAATCGTTTTTCCGCCGGACTTTCCATCGACCGTCTCGGCGATAAGATCGCCGATGCCCTGCCGGTAATAACGCTCAATTTCCGCGCGGCTCACGCCGCCCCGGGAGGCGGCCGATTGCAGCAGGGCTTCTCCCCGGTTTATGGCGGTGGTGTTGGACGGGTCCAGGAAGCGGGTCTCCGCCAGGCTTTTGCTGACCAGCGCGCCGAATTGCAGGGCGGTTTCCCGCGGGCTAGGCCGGTAGAGGGAGGGGCCGGAAAACGGGCCGCTTGTCCTGGCGCTGTCCCCGGCCAGGGAGAGGTATTCGGCAATCATGTCCCGTGTAAGGGGGGCGGGAATCCCCAGGGTCATGATCTCCCGCCCGGTCTCCGCGTCCCAGACCTCGGCGGTTTTATCATCCGAACCGGAGAGGATACGCCGGCCATCGGGGCTATAAGTTACGGCGAGGATATGGGCGCTATGCCCGGCAAGGGAACGCAGTTCCCGGCCTGTTTCGCTGTCGAAGATTTTGACGATCGCATTGTTCTTCGGTAAGTTCCATATTTATTTATCTGCTTTTTCCTCTCTTTCCTTTAGTGTGAACACGCCCTAG
>JAITAW010000114.1 GCA_031283905.1 Treponema sp.
ATAGGAGTTTTTGCCCATCCGGAGAAATGCTCACCGAATTTTTACGAAACTTGTTATCCGTTACTCGCACTACGTTTTGTAACGTTGTGGACGCTACGGTTATCGTAACATCCACATTATCCTCTTTTGCTTTTGATGAGGTAGCGCATCCTCCCAACGCCATTGCAATTATCAACATAATAATTGATAAAGCGCCCAACAAACTGTACCTTTTCATATCATACTCCTTAATCTTTACAAAATTATGTACCAAATTCCAACGGAACTTTAACGGCGCATAATTTTCCGATACGCGCTTTGCGTATACGTCTTATATTTAACCGCCCATACGGGCAAGTTTCCTGTGTTATAGCGGGGAAAAGCTCCCGCGCTTCGGCGTTAAAACAGCCTTCATGGAATCACGACTGACAGTATCTCGCTCCACGGGCCCTTCCATACGCATGAGTGTCTTTTTAGCCGCGTTCTTTTCGGCGATGCCTGCTTTGGCTGCCGCCAGCGTAGCGCGGTTAGAACCGCTTGCGGAACGCTCCATGCCGTAAGATATCCGCGATAACGGCAATGAAATTGCGGACCCGGTACAGAAAAGCGTCATTCGCTTGGAGGATAAAATCTTTACCCTTCATGTCTATTCCTTGTATACGATAGCGCCTTGTATGAGATATGCTTCTATTAGTATTAGCGAGAGTCTCATTAGTATTAGTGGAACTTCTATTAATATTAACGAGCGTTCCATTCGTATTAGCGAAACTCAGATTACCATTGCCGGGGCTTCTATTAGTAATGGATCGCAGGCGTCCTGCAAGACCGGGAAACAATATGAGAATATTGCCTCCCAGTCTATATCGTGCGGTATAAAAACTTACCTTACACGAGTTCCGGGGGGGGGGGGGGGATTTGTGTTATTGCTTATAATAATTTTTTACGGCTTATTCATTTTTCTCCGCACTCCTTCTGAAAACTTTTATGCTTCTGAAAAAGAGTATATATCTTCTTATCGTTCCATGTCAAGCCGTATTTTGAATAAATTTGAAAAAAGTAAGAACACGGGGCGAAAAACCCGCTTCCGCCCGGACGTTCTTTTCAACTTTACTTCACGGCTTGCGGCACAATTCTTCGGGAATTCCGGTTCCCAATTCCGGCGCTTTCTTGGACTGGAGCTGAGTCTGCGCCAAGCAAACGCGACCGGCAGTCCCGCTCCACGGTCTCTACACAAAATCCTTGTAACAATAGAATGTCAGTTTTAAATCCTGAGCCGCTTTGAGCAGGTATTCCAGCCGCGCGGGCGTTATGCCCCACTCCGCGCGGTTTGAGATGTTGTGCGTACACAACGGCAAAATAGTCCCGTTGCCGATAAATTTAACGGTCCTCAGCATCAGCGTTATAATGGTTTGGAAGTCCTGGTCGTTTGTATAGAGAATAGTGTCAATCGCCTTGGCCGCGATGTAGCCTTGTTTTATGACCGTAGCGTCATACAGGTGAAAAGTAACGCCATATCCGCGTAAAATCGCAAACGAATGAAAAAGCTCCTCATGCATCCAAGGGGAAGAAAAGCCGTAAGGATAGGCAAAGGATCGCAACGGGATGCCGGCATTGCGGAACGCCGCGATTTGCGAGGTGGTTTCTTCCGTAAAAACCGCCCTTGACACGCGGGATAAATTGAGGTGGCGAATCGTGTGATAACCCACATCATGCCCTCGCGCCAAAGCCCGTTTTGCGAAGTCCAATGGCTTGCCCTGAACAAAAAAGGTAACACGGGCGCCGTACCGGTCAAACAGATCAAAGCTGCGCTCCCACGCCTCAAGATAATCATCATCAAAAGAAAGAAGCACGCCGGAATCATCGTGTTGAATATGCCAATCAAGACTGCCGCTCAGGGTCTCTCCGGTAGCAACGGCTTCTATTAAAAAAGACACTTGAAAATGGGCGCCCTCCCGCATGGAGTCCTCCTGAAGGGAAGCGTGAAGAATATCATACACAACGGTGAATTCAGCGCTGCCAATCGAAAAGTCCGCGTACACAATAATATCGTCTTTCCGCGCGATCCACTGCTTTTGCACGGCGTTGTTTTTTACCATACCGAAGGCTTCCTTAAGAAGCGTACCGGGCGCTTTTTTAACAGGACCACCTGCGGCTTCCGTCGGCGGTCCATGCGGCTTTCCATCCGGCGCAGTTGCCTGCGCCGCAGCAGACGCATCATCCTCCGGCGCGCGCAATGCGCTCTCAACCGGTGGAGGCGTTGGTACACCCGTTTGCCGGTGGGTGCAGGAAAAGAGAAAAAAGCACACGAAGAGTAAAAGAGCGGGCATATTCACCCCTATTTTATACAAAAAACGTACTTTTTCAAATTCCTTTGTTTACGTGTACATCGCCTTCATTTTTTTGAAAAACGCGGCGGCTTCCGCCTCTTCATCTTCGGGCGTTTTTTGGACGGCTTCATGGTACTCAATGAGATGCTGGGGAATTTCCGCCAGAAACGGCGATGGCTGACACTCAACGGAGGACTGCTGTTTCCGGCGCATCCGGCAACTTGTGATAAAAAGCTTGTTCCGCGCGCGGGTGATGGCGACGTAAAACAGGCGGCGCTCCTCCTCTATGGAGCCTTCGCCTTCTTCCATGCTACGGGCGTGCGGGATAACGCCGTCTTCGGCGCCCGCGATGAATACCACCGGAAACTCAAGTCCTTTTGAGGAATGTATCGTCATAAGGTTCACCTTGCCCTTGTCAGCCTCATCATCGCCGTCATCCCGCGTGATAAGGCTGATGCGGTTTAGATACGGGTAGAGGGTCGGGTCAAGGTTGTCGGGATCGTTCTCCCACACAATCATCGACTGGATCAGAGACTCAATATTGCCGAACTTCCATCGCGCAAGTTTTTCATTTTTACTAAATTCCGTCACCAGGCAACCCCAATAATCGATCTCTTCAACCAAAGCCCGCGTCTTTTGCGAAAGCCCGCGCTTCCCAAGCATCTCTTCGCGGTGCCTCCCTATAAGCGCCATGAATTCCCGCACATCGGCGCGTCCCATTTCTTCTTGAAACAGGGCGTCCTCCGCGAGGCTGAACCGCGTCATGGCATCCCACAGCGAAGAGCGGTTTTGGGTGGCCAGTTCACTTATCGCTGCAATAGAGGTCTTACCAATGCCCCGGCGCGGCGTGTTGATGATGCGGAGGAGGTTTACATCGTCTTCAAGGTTGGCGATAAGGCGCAGATACGAGAGGACATCCTTGATTTCTTTGCGCTGGAAAAAGCTCGTGCCGCCGGACATGCGGTACGGTATATTAAACGAAAGAAACGCCTCCTCAATGGCGCGGCTCATGGAATTAGTGCGCAACAACACCCCGAAATCATCGTAGCGCATATGCTCCTGAAACTTTATGCGCTTTATCTGCTCCGCGATAAAGTCAGCTTCGTTACTTTCGTTTCGCGGATAAAAAATCTCAATGGGTTTGCCTCCGCCGTTTCCTGACCAGAGTCGCTTTTCCTTGCGGTTGGTGTTGTTGGAAATGACGCCGTTCGCGGCTTCAAGAATTGTTGTTGTGGAGCGATAATTCTGCTCCAGCTTTATCTCCACGACTCCGGGAAAATCTTCCTCAAACCGCTGAATGTTTTCGTAATTCGCGCCTCGCCACGAGTAGATGGACTGATCGTCATCACCAACCACGCAAATATTGCACGGTACGGAAGCGTCTTCGGCGCCGTGCACAAGCAGTTTCATCAGCCGGTATTGAATAAAACTCGTATCCTGAAACTCATCCACCATAATATAGCGGTAGCGGTTCCGGTATGCTGAGAGAATTTCGGGATATTGCTCAAAAAGACGTATTGGAAGTGTCAGAAGATCGTCAAAATCAACCGCGTTGTAGAGTTTCAGGCTGCGCCGGTATTCTTCGTACACATGTTCATATTCACTATTCGCGCCATGTCCCCACCTTGCACGTCCTATTTTCACATTGGAAAAGAGTTGTCCAAGCGCATACAGGTCAACGCCTTCCGTAGAAACCTTGCGTTCACGGAGACTGTCCTTTATCACCTGATCGCGATCGACCTCATCGTAAATCGAAAAATTCCTGCGATAGCCCAACACTTCAATTTCATCGCGGAGCACTCTCACCCCGAATGCGTGGAAGGTGCTGACGGTGAGGTTTTGCAGTTTTTTACCGGTCAATTCCTTGACACGCGCTTCCATTTCCCGCGCCGCCTTATTCGTAAAGGTAAGCGCCAAGATCGCGGACTGGGGGATGCCCCTGTCAAGCATGTTCGCTATCCGGTAGGTGATAACGCGCGTCTTGCCCGATCCGGCACCGGCTATGATGAGGAGGGGTCCTTCAATAGTGTTGACCGCTTGCAACTGGGGTCCGTTGAGGTCTTCCGCCGGCATCATTTCACACCATGCTGTTTTTGGAGATATTTCAAATCGTAAACACAAGAATCACGCGGACAGTGGCGTCGGCTCTTTTTTCAGGAAAAACTGAAGCCCCTGAATGCCGAGCGTCATAACGAGGGTAACAACGGCGCCTGCGACAACCACTCCGGCAATGACCGCGAGCATGGTCTTTCGTTTACTCAGCCCAAGCGCCCAAGCGCCGAGCGTACCGGTCCACGCCCCTGTAAGCGGAAAGGGAATCGCGACGAAAAGCGCCACCCCAAAGCAACCCCATTTTTCAACGCCGTTATGGAGTTTCACCCGCGCTTTTTCGACAAAACGGTCGAACAGCTTTTGATACCACGCCATCTTGAGAAACAGTTTGTGCAGGGTCGCCAGAAATATCCAGCACGCCGGAGCAACCAAGGCGTTCAAAAATGCGCAGAAAGGATAGGCTATATACCACGGAAGCCCGTTTACAATAGCGAAAGGTATGCCACCCCTGAGTTCCGAAACCGGCATAAAGGAAAAAAGAGCCGTCCACAAAAAGATAAGCCGTGTGTCCATGGGGGTAGTATACAAAAGTAACGCGGTTTTGTATATGGAGTTTTTTGAAAGCGCGTCTGAATCCGG
>JAITAW010000181.1 GCA_031283905.1 Treponema sp.
GATCAGCGGATAATAGACGCCTATGTTGACGATGAAATTTCCGTGGGGGATTATGTGTTGTCTTCCGGCGAAGTCGCGGCGCTGGTGGTCATAGACGCGACGTACCGGCTCATTGAACAGGTTATCAGCCCTTCATCGCTCGAAGAAGAAAGTTTTGGACGCGGACTGCTGGAATATCCCCAGTGGACAAGACCTGAAAAGTATGGTACGCTCAAGGCGCCTGATATTCTGCTGTCGGGACACCATGAAAACATACGGCGTTGGCGATTGCGCAAACAGATTGAGAAAACGCTGGCGCTTAGGCCCGATCTAATCAAAAAAGGCTTGGAAGAACATCGGTTTGATGCGGAAACCCGCAAAATTATAGATGACATAGCAGAAATGCAAAGGGGAAAAGATGAACGAAGTTAGAGCCATTGAAAAAGCTCAGATGAAAAAAGAAGTTGATGAATTCAACGTGGGTGATACGGTTAAGGTTCATTTTAAAATTATTGAAGGCAGGACCGAGCGTGTTCAGATGTATGAAGGGCTGGTTATTGCCATAAAGAACGCGGGCGTTGGCAGGACATTCATAGTAAGGAAAACCTCCTACGGCGTTGGTGTGGAACGGATATTCCCGCTTCATTCACCGCGTGTTGTCAAGGTGGAAGTGACTCGCCCCGGCAAAGTGCGGAGAGCGAAACTCTACTATATTCGTACAAAAGTCGGCAAAAGCGCCAGAATTAAAGAGCGGCTGGTTAAGAAGCAAACCGCTTCCGCTAAAACTACGCCTCATAATTAAGGCGTAATGGACCGCTCAAAAGCGGGCAGACAAGGCGAAGAACGCGCCGCCCGCGTCTTGGAAAAAGCGGGCTTGAAAATCATAGCCCGCAATGCCCGTTCCCCCTATGGAGAGATTGATCTGATTGCCCTTGAAGAAGAAACCGTTGTCTTTGTCGAGGTGAAATCGTGGACGTCTTTCGGTATGGAAGACTTGCGGGACAGCGTGGGCAGGAAAAAACAACTCCGCATCATAGAGACGGCAAAGGATTTTCTCACTAAACATTCGGAATTTGATGGATTTTCTATTCGTTTTGACGTGGTGTTTATTAGCCCGCAGAAGGTCGCCCATATCCCTTCTGCTTTTGTGGAGGAAACATGAAAAGGCGTGGCGGTTACAATAAGGAACCATCGCAAAACGGCAGTTCCAAAAAAAAAGGCGAGAATATTCGTGGCGAACGGAAGGCCGGATCGGACGCTCATAGCCATGTATATGAACGTTTCCGATGGAATCCTCCGCTTCTGTCTACCGATCCGCTCCCCACACCGAATTGTTCCTGTTGCGGAAAACCCATCCGTGATATTACGGCAGCCGTTGACGACAAGACAAGCGGCGCTCCGGCTCACTTTGACTGTATCATAAAACGCTTGACAGAAACAGAACATATTGAAAAAGGCGATGCCATCGCGTATATCGGCGGCGGACGTTTCGGCATTATCCGTTTCGGCGGAAGGCGTGAAAAACCGGCGTTCAAAATCCTTAAAATTTTTGAATGGGAAAATAAAGATAACCGCGCCGAATGGCGGAAAAACGTAAGCGATCATTATTCTTTAACATGAGGAAACCGTTATGAAAACTCGTCCGGTAGTGGCGTGGAGGCGGTAAGGAGGGACGTATGATTGGAATTATCGGAGCTATGGACGAAGAGGTTGAATTGCTTCGCTCCGGCATGACAAACCTGAAGGTAGAAACGCCGGAAGACGCCGATGCTTTTGAATTTTACACTGGTGAACTTGAAGGCAAGCCGGTGGTATTGCTCCGTTGCGGTATTGGTAAAGTGAATGCTGCGGTGGGCTGTGCGCTCCTTTTGCTCCGGTACAAGCCTGATTTTGTGGTAAATACCGGCTCGGCAGGCGGCATAGACCCTTGTTTGACTTTTGGGGATGCGATTATTTCCGATGGGCTTGTATACCATGATGTTGACGTTACCGCCTTTAATTACGCCCCCGGTCAGGTGCCTAAGATGCCGGCGGTTTATCCTGTTCCCGAAGACCTTATCAAACGGGCGGAGACTGCGGTGGATACGTTGAAAAAAGAGGGGGCGCTTCCGAATTCCTTCAACCATGTGCGGGGACTTATCGGATCCGGCGATACTTTTATGCATGATCCTTCACGTATTGCGCAGGTACGCGCACTGTTTCCCGCTATAAAGGCTGTTGAAATGGAAGGAGCGGCAATCGCGCATACGTGCTTCCTGTTCAAAACGCCGACGCTTATTATCCGCGCCCTTTCGGACATTGCGGGCGTTGAGTCACCGGTAGCATTAGAACAATTCCTCCCTGTCGCTGCTAAACACTCGGCGGAAATTGTCAAGCGGTTGGTAAGCGGTTGTTAGGCGGCGCGAACTGACGGCGTTGTCTACGGAGGAAGGCGCGGTACTTTTCGCATTCCAACAAAAGAGTGCGCATCGCATAACGCCTCTCTGTGCGCCGTAGGTGCGAAACGCGCCAAAAACACGCTTATGACGGACGCCGGATGGTCCCCGCTAAAACAACTCACCCTGCACCGGAGGATGCGTGGGAGTCGCGTCGCCGGAAACCGACCGCATGGCTTTGTCAATAAGTTCAAGAAATTGCTTTTCATCAATAACCGGTACGCCCAAATCCCGCGCTTTCTTGTTTTTCGCCGAACCTGATTCCGTATTATTGGCGACAAGGTAGGAAAGCCCCTTCACCACCGAAGTTTTTGGCGAAGCGCCTAACGCTTTCACCTTTTCTTCAGCTTGACTGCGTTTCATCGTAGTGAGTTCTCCGGTGAAACAGAAAGAGATGCCTTTGAGCGGTTGCTTTGATTCATCAGGCGGCTCCGCTATGGTGATGACACCGGTATTAAGCACGGCGTCTATTTCCCGCGCCGCTTGCCGCAGACCTTGCACGATGGTTTTTGCCGTCACCTCCCCGATGCCTTCCACAATGGCAAGCGCATCGGCATCAGCGGCGCGGAGTTTTTCAAGCGTATTAAAGCCGAAATCAACGACTTTTTCCATGATCGTCTCGCCAACGCCCTCAAAATCGAAACCCGCGATAAATTTGGCGAGCGGAATATTCCGCGCCGCATGTATGTACTTGACGACTTTGTTCGCGGAAAGCGTTCCCATGCGGTCAAATGCGGCGAGTTCTTCAGGCGTAAGCGTGTACAGATCGTGTATCTGGGAGACTCTGCCCCCGGTAAACAACTGTTTAATTAGTTTTTCGCCGAGTTCCCGAATATCGAGGATTTTGATCCATTTTTCCAGCCGGTGGAGGAGTAGTTTGGGGCAGGCCGGATTGGGGCAGTACAAGCGGGAGTCTTCGTCAACAAGCGCGGTATCGCATACCGAACATGAGGCGGGAAATACAATGTCCGACTCTTCCGGCAGATCAATGCCGGGAAGCGCGCCAGCAGGCGCCACGTTTTCAATTTTGGGGATGATCTCTCCACGCTTCGCCACAGATACGACTGAACCGATCTTAAGATTCATCGAACGGATCATGCCGGGATTGTTGAGGCTCGCCCGTTTTACGGTTGTTCCCGCAAGCCGTACCGGATCGATGACGCCCACCGGCGTGTAGGTCGCTCCGGCTTCACTCCACTCAACAGCGCGAAGCACGGTATAGGCGATTTCAAGCTCAAACTTGAAGGCGATTTGACGCTCAGGGCGGACGCGGCGAAGATCGTCCATGTTGGTTTCGCGGTCTTTCACCACAAGCCCGTCTATATCCACGTCAAGGCTGTGCCGCGTATCCGCGATTATTGCGCGGTACGCGATGATCGCCTCCGCGTCCGTAAATTCCTTTGTTTCGGTAACCGTGAAACCCCGCGCCCTAAGCCATGAGATCTTCTCGATTTCATTTTTAAAAAAGCCGTCGTTTCTGGTTGCGGAAGCGTCATAGGCGAGAAAAATAAGATCTTCACAGCCCACGCCGTCCTTGCGTCGCATGATGCCGTTTGCGGCGTTGCGGCAGTTCGCCTTATTCGCGTGTTTTTCCTTCCATACCGTGCGCGGCATAAGCACCTCGCCCCGTACGCCGCCGGAAAAGTCCGTGTTGAGCGCGGGCAGTACGCCGCTCATGCGCAAGGCGTTTCGCGTTATTTCATCGCCGATTATGCCGTCTCCACGGGTAACGGCGCGGACGAGCCTGCCTTTCTCGTACTGTAATTCAAGGCTCGCGCCATCGAGCTTAAACTGCACCACGTAGACAGGCGCTTGTATCTTTTGCGCCCATGCGCGAAAAGCCTCCGGATCCGCAGCTTTGTCCTGGCTGCCCATCGGGATAAGGTGGGCGGCTTTGGGAAAGCCGTCTATGTCATCCACGCCGTCCGCGCCTATTTGGGCTAACACAGGGCTGTCCGGCGCAAGCCGTTTCAACTCGTCCCAGAGGAGGTCGAATTCCACGTCTGTTATTTCAGCTTCGCCGTTGTAATACGAAGACTGGTAGCCCTGTATGAGATTTTCAAGTTCTATAGCGCGTTTTTTTCTTTGCAGATCGGTCATAAATGACTCCATTATTTCGTAATATAGAAACTGATTAAAAATGGTTTCGGCTTAAACCAGCTTCAACCATGCGCCACGCAAAACCGTATCCTCGTTCCATCGGCAACGCAGTGGCTTAGGCGAGCACAATCTGTCTTAATGTATAGTTGAGTCGCAACTAATGCTTTTCAGAGCGGCTCTGCCGTGTGGTTGTTGAGTGGAAGTCCAGAATCTAACATCAGGCCGCAAACGGTTGCCATAGACGCCACGCCCTCTGTGGCGGGGAGGCTCATCACTAGGTTTTCCATATAACTTCTTGAATGACAATATTGCCATACAAGCGTTTTTATCCTAAAGATAACCCAATTATAAGGAGAGAGCACCGTTTTGTCAATAGTTCGCAATGCCTCATAATTAATCTAGTCGAAAAGGGACGGTTGCCCAGAAACAAAAACCTAGCCAAAATCAGGCCGCCAGGGCCCGGCCATCCTCCTGGCTGCCGGGTTATACCCCGACCTCCGCCGCGGTAACCCGGCCTCGCGCTCCGGTGAAACTTCAGGCGATTCCGTCAGCCGTTCATAGGGCGTCCCCGACTCCTTTTCGTAGACATTCCGGCAGCGGCCATCCGCCTGTTTCTCTTTGTCAACCGGACGGCGAGTTGTCGTCCTCAAGAAGTACTAGTTTTCTATCCTGATCTTTTTTACATTCTTTAACATATGTAACTACCTCTTCTCTTGGTAATTTATTTACTGACTTCATAAAATTATTATAATTTTCAGTATTATTTAAGGTAGAATGTTTATTTATTGCAGAGGCGACATAGTTTTCCAAGCGACTAAAACAAATCTCTAACGAACAGTTGTCAGGGCCATAAAGCATATAATCGCCGCCTGTTTTATTGATGTCATGTTCTGTCCATTGTCCTTTTTCATATCTATAAATATGGGTTTTTCCAACATTACCTGTAAAATATTTCAAAAGAAATCTTGAATTAATTTGAATTAAAATGTTGATACTGCATCTTGTTTTACTTAAAATCTCCGGCAGGCACGTACGCGCCCGTTATCATAACCTAACCCTACTTGACCATTAGAAAAATCCACAAAATAAGCCGCGCCTGGATATGTAGAACCGTTAGGATAGCAACTAGAAGACCAGTATTGTATTGGTTTAAAACCTCCATTTCTATTATTACGAATATTTGTATACGTCATAAGAAGTTCGTCTAAACTGGAAAGATACCAATCATCATAGTTGTTATAAACAAGAGTATCACATATCCAAGGTGCGGTATTACCATTATTTATTTTTAATTTTTCCAAATAGACACGAGTATTTCTTAAGTTCAGCGCTAAATGAACGAAGTAATTTCTGCTATCATAAGGTACATCATGAGGCCGCCGGGCACGGCCCGGCGGTTGTGGGATAATCCGCCCGCCAACAGACCCTTGGCGTACTGATATGCCAAGGGTCTTTTGGCGGGGCTTTGGGGATAATTTTTCTGCGGCGGTTGCCCGCCGTCCCGCAAGGGTCGACGGGTCTTACGGAGGGGCTTCATCGGGCGGGGTTCATTCCCATCATTGCGGGGGGATGTGGCGGTATGCGATTCTTCCTCTTCTTCACCGTGGAGGCCGCCGCCGGTCCGCTTGCGGTCCGGCGGTTAGAGCGGGTAAAGGCGGCGCATAGCCAATCTTCCGGGGAGGTGGTATCACCTGCGTCAGCCGTGGGCGGACTGCGCTGTGCATGATGGAAGCCGAAAAGCCGGGTGGGCAGAGTACGCCCCGTTGCGGCGAAACGGAGGGTTTTGGGTTTACCCAAACCGACCCCCCCATTAGAGCGCCCCTTCCCCCCCGAGTTGATAGGGTACTATAGTGGGGGGGTGCCTGGGGATAGGGGGGTTCGGGGGGGAAGGGGGCGGCGGGGGGGTGAGGGAAACCCGGAGTGGAGCCGCCTTAGTACGC